>JAFMQY010000265.1 GCA_017354415.1 Nocardioides sp. | reverse complement strand
CCACGGCGGCGCCGGCTGCGAACGCGAGGCGGGGGTCGAGCCGACCGTTGCTGCGCTCCGGCCCGGCCGGCCCGGCGTCCGCGGTCAGAGGTACGCCGGGGGTCGCTGCCCGGCTGCTCATCACCCGGGCGCGCAGGGCCAGGGTGTCGGGAGACTGCGTCCGCTCCTCGGTGGCACGCAGGGCCCGGGCCGCCGGGCTCGTGTGGGCCCACGCGGCGGCGTACATCACGATCCGTGAGAAGTAGTTGATCCAGATCAGCAGGATCAGCGCGACGCCGAAGGCCTGGAACGCCGGACTGCGCTCGGTCGCCGCCAGGAGGATGCTCGACAGCTGCTTGAGGATCTCGAAGGCGACCGAGCCCAGGAACGCCCCCATCCACAACGAGCGGTCAGGAACGCGCGGCCGGGCGAGGACTGTGAAGAGGATGAAGAACATCAGCGTGCTCGTCACCAGAGCCACCACCACGGCGACGACCTCGACCAGCCAGGAGAGGTCGTGGCCGAGCTTGAGGAGGTCGAGAACGTCGGTGGAGAAGCGGGTGACGACGCCGGAGACCGCGATGCTCACCAGCAGCGTCGACCCGACCACGACCAGCGTGAGCAGATCGCGCAGCTTGCCGAAGACGAAGCTGGGCTGGCGTTTCCTGGGGAGCTCGAAGACCACCTGGAGCGCCTTGCGCATGCCGGACAGCCAGCCGAGCCCGGCGTAGATGAGTGTTGCGAGGCCGATGATGCCCACGGTCGTGGCGGCCCGCTGGATCGTGTCCAACGAGATCCCGTGGGGGCCGCCGATCATCCCGGGGAAGACCTGCTCGATGCCTTCGACCAGCTTGTCCTGGGCGTCCGGGAAGTAGCGGGCGATGTAGCCCACCACGAAGAACGCCAGCGCGAGGAGCGGGAAGAACGAGAGGAACGCGAAGTACGTGACGGCCCCGGCCTGCGAGCCGGCGTTGACACGGCCGTAATGCTCCTGGGTGCGGACCGCGTGGTCGAGGAACGGCCAACGTTCTCGGGCGGCCTCGATCCGCCTGCCGACGCGTTCCGTGACCGACATCAGCCCGAGGACCCGGCCAGGGTGTAGTCGCGGGTCGCCTTCCACCCCTGGTGGTCCTCGTGCACGTAGAGGTGGAACTCGGTGACGGTGAACTCGCAGTTGAAGTCGGACAGCTCGTCGAACGCGCGATCGAGCAGGGCGTCGTCGGCCACGTGGGCGACGGTGACGTGCGGGTGGAACGGGTACCCGAGCTGGACCGCGAGCGGGCCGCGCCGGCATCGCGTCGCCAGCTGCTCGGTCTGGGAGATCCCTTCGACCACGCTCACGAACACGACAGGTGACACCGGCCGGAACGTGCCCGAGCCGCGCAGGTGGATGAGGTACGGCGGGCTGGTGGCGGCGACCTCCTCGAGGTGCCGCTCGACGTCACCCATCCGCTCCTCCTCCACCACCACCGGCGGAATCAGCGTGATGTGGGTGGGGATCGACGTTCCTTGCGGGTCACCGTTGGTGATCCGGAAGTCCTGCAGCCTGCTCCCCCAAGGCTCGGGGACGGCGATCGAGACACCGATGATGGGCACGCGTTCCTCCGTCTAGACACCGGCCGGGCGGGCGGCAGCGAACCCCACACGCTGGAACACGTCACGCAGGGTTGACTCGGCGATCGCCGAGGCCCGCATCCGACCGGACTCCAGGATGTCCATCAGGTGCTGCTGGTCGTCCAGCAACTCTAGTGTGCGGTCCCGGAACGGCGTCACGAAATCGACGACGTGCTCGGCCAGGTCCTGCTTGAGAACGCCGTACCCGCGTCCGTCGTAGGCGTTCTCGAGGTCGGTCACGCTCCGCCCGGTGAGCGCGGAGTAGATCGTGAGGAGGTTCGAGATGCCCGGCTTGTCGTCGGGGTCATAACGGATCTCCGTGCCGGAGTCGGTGACCGCCGAGCGGATCTTCTTGGCGTTCACCCGAGGGTCGTCGAGCAGCTCGATGATGCCGGACGGGGACGACGACGACTTCGACATCTTGGCTGTCGGCTCTTGGAGGTCGGTGATCTTGGCGGTCGCCTTGAGGATGTAGGGCTCCGGCAGGCGGAAGGTCCTCTTGTAGCGCGTGTTGAAGCGCTGCGCGAGGTCGCGGGTCAGCTCGAGGTGCTGCCGCTGGTCCTCACCGACCGGCACGAAGTGGGGGCGGTAGAGCAGGATGTCGGCAGCTTGGAGCACCGGGTAGGTGAACAGCCCGACGCTGGCGGCACCCTCTCCGCTCTTGGCCGACTTGTCCTTGAACTGCGTCATCCGCCGGGCTTCGCCGAAGCCGGTCAGGCACTGCAGCACCCAGCAGAGCTGCGCGTGCGCCGGGATCTGGCTCTGCACGAAGATCGCCGACCGCTCGGGGTCGATGCCCATGGCGACCAGCTGGGCGGCCGCGCGCAGCGTGCGCTCACGCAGCACCTTGGGGTCCTGCTCGACCGTGACCGCATGCAGGTCGGCGATGAAGAAGAACGGTTGGTACTCCTGCTGGAGATCGACCCACTGCCGCAAGGCGCCGAGGTAGTTGCCGAAGTGGAACGAGTCGGAGGTCGGCTGGATCCCGGACAGCACCCGCGGCCGGGCTCCGGACGTCACCTCGGGGACCGTGAGCTCCGGTGACGTGGAGACGCTGGACATGGGGCGCATTGTGTCAGGCTCTGGGAGCCGGACCAGCCTCCGGGCGCACCCAGCGTTCGGCGATACCCGGTGGCCGCGCCGCGCGAGGCTTTGGCAGGGTGCGGCCATGAGCTCGGCACCCACACTCACCGACGGCAGGGTCATCCTGCGCGCGCACCGGGAGGACGACATGCAGGGGTGCTACGAGCAGTGCCAGGACCCGCTCAGCCAGCGGTGGACGACGGTGCCGCTTCCCTACACGCTCGAGCACGCGCGGGCCTTCGTCACCGAGTTCATGCCGAGCGGCTGGGTGGACGGCAGCAGCTGGGGATTCGCGGTCGAGGCCGAGGGCCGGTACGCCGGCACCGTCGAGCTCCGCGACGAGGGCGAGGGCCGCGCGGAAGTCGCGTACGGCTCCCACCCGTGGGTCCGCGGGCGCGGCGTGATGGAGCGGGCGGTGCGGCTCCTCATCGACTGGGGCTTCGACGCGCAGGACGTCGAGGTGATGATCTGGCGGGCGAACCGGGGGAACTGGCCGTCCCGCAAGCTCGCCTGGCGGCTCGGCTTCGCGTTCGAGGGCACGATCCGCAAGGCGCTGCCCCAGCGCGGGGAGCTGCGCGACGCCTGGGTCGCCACCCTGCTGGCCGGCGAGCCCCGGGAGCCCCGCGGTATCTGGCTCGACGTACCCGTGCTGGAGGCCGACAGACTGCGGCTGCGTCCGTGGCGGGAGTCCGACGTGCCCCGGATCGTCGAGGCGTGCCGCGACCCGCGCACGCAGGCCTGGCTCGGCAAGATGCCCGACCCCTACGAGGAGTCCGACGCCCGCGAGTGGCTCGAGCACCAGGCAGAGAACCGGGCGACCGGGCGGGGCGTCCAGTGGGCGGTGGTCGACCCGGACCACGAGGACCGGGCGCTGGCCGCGATCGGGTACTTCGACCTCGTGTCCGAGGTCGAGCTCGAGATCGGCTACTGGGCACACCCGGATGCCCGTGGTCGTGGCGTCGTGACCCGGGCCATGTCCGAGGTGGTGCGCTACGCCTTCGAGGACCTCGGCGTACGCCGGGTGATGGCCGGAGCCGCCGTCGACAACGCCGCGTCGCGGCGCGTGATCGAGGCCAACGGCTTGACCGAGTGGGGCACGGAGCGGCTCGGAACGGTGGTGCGAAGCGGTCGCGCCGACATCGTGTGGTACGACGTGCTGGTCGAGGAGTGGCGCACGTCGCGACGCTCCTGAGCACAAACGATTTCGAATGGGATGAATTCGCGCGGCACAATGGTTTGAAGGCTGGACAAAGGAGAAGACGTGAGTCTGCCGCGCACGGTGTCGACGCTGTCGTCGCTGCGCACGCGTCGCATGCTCACGTGGTTCGTGCCACTGGTCGGCCTGGCCCTGTATCTGATCCTGGTTCCGCCGGTCCCGGACTTCGCCGCGCAGGCGACCCGGGCGGCGATCTTCGCGAAGCTCGGCTCGGTGAGCTGGTGGCCCGGCTGGTACGGCGGCATCGAGCTCCCGACGTACTCCGTGATCGCGCCGGGGATCATGGCCAAGATCGGCGTCGCCACCACCGGGGCCATCGCCGCCGCGATCTGCATGTGGGCGGGCTACCTGTTGCTGCGTGACGCGCCCCGTCCCCGCGCGGCCAGCGTCGTCTTTGCC
>JAFMQY010000038.1 GCA_017354415.1 Nocardioides sp. | reverse complement strand
AACCGCCAGATCGCCATCCCCACGACGCACCCAACCGCCAGGTCAGCGTCCTTGGTCACGCGCCGCCAGGAGGAGCAGGCGGTCGCGCTCCGGACGGCTGGTCGCGACATCGGCGGCACGACGGAAGAGGTCGCGAGCGGTAGCCACGTCGCCTGTCTGCTCGACCAGGTGGGCGCGGACGACCAGTACTCGCGGATGTTCGGGCGGCAGGTGGGCGGCGGCGTCGTCGACGACGGCGAGCCCCGCGTCGGGGCCGTGCACCATCGCGGTCGCTACGGCGCGGTTGAGAGTGACCACCGGGTTGCCCGTGAGCTCCTCGAGCAGCCCGTACAGGGCCAGGATCTGGGGCCAGTCGGTGTCGTCCGCGTCCTTCGCCCGGTCGTGGAGGGCAGCGATCGCGGCCTGGATCCGGTACTCACCGACCCCGCTGCCCATTGTTCCGTCGAGGAGCGTCCGGCCTTCGTCGATCTGCGCCCGGTCCCATCGGGTGCGGTCCTGGTCGGCCAGCGCCACGATCCGGCCGTCGCCGTCCGCACGGGCGGCCCGCCGGGCATGCAGCAGGAGCATGAGGGCGAGCAGGGCCGAGACCTCGCCGTCGTCGGGAAGCGTCCCGTGCAGCATGCGGGTCAGCCGGATCGCCTCGGCGGACAGCTCGACCCGCTGGAGGTCGGCGCCACCGGTGGCGGCGTACCCCTCGTTGAAGACCAGGTAGAGGACCCGCAGCACCGCGGGAAGCCGCTCCTCCCGCTCCTCGTCCGACGGCAGGGTGAACGTCGCTCCCGCATCGCGGAGGCTGCGCTTGGCACGGCTGATCCGCTGCGCCATGGTCGCCTCCGGGACCAGGAACGCGCGGGCGATCTCCGCGGTCGTCAGACCGCCCACGGCGCGCAGGGTGAGCGCGATCGCGGACGTCGGGGTGAGCACCGGGTGGCATGCCATGAACAGCAGGGCCAGCGAGTCGTCCCGGTCGACCACGTCGTACGCCGGGGGCTCCTCGCGCAGGAACCGTGACTCCCGCTGGCGCCGGGAGGTCTCACTGCGGTAGCCGTCGAGCATCCGCCGCGACGCGGTCTGCACGAGCCAGCCGAGCGGGTGCTCGGGGATCCCGTTCGACCAGCTCCGGTGGGCCGCGATCAGCGCCTCCTGCACGGCGTCCTCCGCGGAGTCGAAGTCGCCGTACCTCCGGACGACGATGGCCAGGACCTGCGGCGCCAGCTCGCGCAGCAGGTCCTCGACCCGGGGGCCGGGCAACGTCAGGCTCCGGTCGCCTGCCGCAGATACTCCTCCATCTCGGACGCGTCGGAGGGGGCGTCGTCCATGATCCGGCGCACGTGGATCGGCTGCTGCGTCGGTACGCCGTTCGGCCCGGGCACGGCTGAGACGAGGGCCGCGATCTCGATCGCCCGCTCCTCCGACTCGACCTCCACGATCTGGAAGCCGGCCAGCCACTCCTTGAACTCCTGGAACGGGCCGTCGGTCACGACCGGCGCCGAGCGACCGTCCGAGCGCACGATCTTGGCGAGGTCGGGGCCGGTCAGGATCGTGTGGCCGACCAGCTCACCACTCGCGACCAGCTCGTCGTTCAGCACCCGGTAGTAGTCGAGGTGCGCCGCCACCTCCCCGCGGGTCCACTCCTCCATCGGGGTCTCGTCGGCTCCAGGCTGGAAGTCCACGCCGATCAGGTACCTCATGTGTCTGCCTTCCGTCGGGCGCCCGCTGGCGCCGGTCATGAGGGAACGGAGCCGCGACGCCGATCTCGACATCGAACCACGCGTGCGTCCTCGGACGGCACACGCTTTCGGCTCAGACGGGCGCGCTGGGCTCGGGCGTGGGAGCCGCCGGCGCGGGTTGCCGTCGTATCCCGAAGAGCGTGAAGACGAGGGCGATCAGGGCCACGATGCAGAGCAGGGACAGGCCGATGGTGTAGCTGTGGTCCTGCTCGTTGTACGTCGCACCCATGACGAGCGGCGGGAAGAAGCCACCGAGGCCGCCGGCCGCCCCGACGATGCCGGCGACACTGCCCACGCGCTCCTTGGGCGCCGTGGTCGCGACCCACGCGAAGACGCCACCGGTCCCCAGCCCGAGGAAGGCCGCCATCACGACGAAGGACGTCCCGGCCGGGATCTCCGGCTTCGGCTGCAGGGCGAGGACGACGGCCATCACGGCGGCCCCGGCGAACGACGTCGCGGCGATCGTCCGCGGACCCACACGGTCGGAGAGCACGCCACCGATGGGCCGTGCGATCACAGCGGCGATCGCGAACCCGGCGGTGCGGGTCCCGGCGCCGGTGAGGTCGAAGTTGTAGACGTCCTTGAGGTAGGTCGGCAGGTACGTCGAGAACGCGACGAACCCGCCGAACGCCACGGCGTACAGGAAGGACATCTGCCAGGTGATCGGCAGCCTGGCCGCCGCGGCCAGCTTCGGGACGACCGCGTCCGTGTTGGGGCGCCAGGCGGGCGAGTCGCGCATCGCCGACCACACGAGCAGCGCCACCACCACCAGCGCCACCGCGATGATCACGTGGGTGACCGTGTACCCGAACCAGTTCACGAACCGCGGCGTGAAGAACGCGGACAAGGCGGTGCCGCCCATGCCTGCTCCGAAGATGCCGGTCGCGAAGCCACGCCGGTCGGCCTCGTACCACGCGTTCACGAACGGGATGCCGACCGCGAACGTCGTACCGCCGATGCCCAGGAAGAACCCGAACAGCAGCATCAGACCGAAGGAGTTCTGGTTGCCGGCGAGGGCGACGAGCAGGACGAACGGCGTCGTCACCAGCAGCAGGACCGTGAACATCAGCCGCCCCCCGAAGCGGTCGGTGAGTGCGCCCGAGATGATGCGACCCAGCGATCCGACCAGCACCGGCATGGCCACGAGCACCGACTTCTGGGTCGCGGACAGGCCCATGGCCTCGGTGTACCTGACGGCCAATGGCGCGATCATGTTCCACGCCCAGAAGCTGATCGCGAAGGCGAGAGTCGCCAGCGCGAGGTTCTTGACCTGGCCCTGGCGGAGGTCGACGGCGGACGTGGTCGGCGTGGTGGGCTGGGTCATCGTGACCTCCGGTCGCGGTCAGCGGTGCCGACGGGAGACCAGCCGGGCCGCGCTCGGCCGGTGGGGGCCGGCACCTGGGCGTCGCTGCTGCGATAGACGATGTAGGGGCGGAACAGGTAGTGCACGGGCGCGGTGAACGCGTGCACCAGCCGCGTGAAGGGCCAGATCGCGAAGAGCAGCATCCCGACCAGGGCATGGATCTGGAACTGTGCGGGCGACGCAGCCATGGCGTCGACGTCCGGGTTGAGCCGGAACAGCGAGCGGAACCACGGCGACACGGTCTGGCGGTAGTCGTGGGCGTGCGCCCCCGCACCGATCGCGACCAGCGTCGTGAGCAGCCCGAGTGCGATCGCGGCGACGAGCACGACGTACATCGCCTTGTCGTTGTTGGTCGTCGCCATGAACACCGGTCCGGTCGTACGTCGGCGCACGATCAGGATGGCGATCCCCACCAGCGTGCAGAAGCCCGCGACCCCACCCAGAGTGATTGCCTGGATGTGGTAGGCGTGCTCGGAGAGCCCGAGCGTGGTCGTCCAGCTCTCCGGGATCAGCAGTCCGACGATGTGTCCGACCAGCACGACCAGGATGCCGAAGTGGAACAGCGGCGAGCCGATCCGGAGCAGACGTGACTCGTAGAGCTGCGACGAGCGCGTCGTCCAGCCGAACTTGTCGTAGCGATAGCGCCAGATCGTGCCGAGGACCAAGGTCGCGATCACCAGGTAGGGCAGGACTCCCCAGAGCACGACGCTCATCGGTGGTGCTCCTCGGCCATCGGCAGGAGGCGCGGGTCGTAGGGCTCGAGCCCCACGGTCTCCGTGGGCGGGCCGGCAGCGGCCATCGCCATCACGGCGGCCCGGTCAGGCGGGGAGACCCCGGGGAGGGTCGCGCAGACGGCGTCGACCACATCGGCGTACGCCGAACCGTCCTCGGCGAGACCGAGCCGGAGAAGCTCGAGGCTCGGCCGATACTCCTGGAGCAGCGCCGCCCCGTCGACCGGGTCGGCCAGCGCGGCGTACTCGAGGACCAGAGGCAGGAAGTCCGGCAGCTCCCCGTGCGTGTCGACCAGGAAACCGCTGCGCCGATAGCGCTGCTTGAACCCGGCCAGCACCTCGCCGCGGCGCCGGGTGTCGCCGTCCGTCCAGTACGAGAGGTAGAGCGCGTGCCGGCGCGACAGGTCGAAGACGTCGACGTACTCCCGCTCGAGCTGCTCGACCGGGGTCTGCGCGACGTGGTCGAGAAAGGCCTCGAATGACGTGACGGCCTGTTCGGCGAGCGCGGCCCGGAGCAGCGGGACCCGCTCGACCAGCTCGGCGTCCGGATAGCACAGGCACCACGAGGCCACCTGGTGCACGACGCGGGTCGCGTGAGAGTCGCGCTTCTCGTGCCGGGATCTCGACAGGCTCGACCGCCGGGGGCTCATCGCGGCGCCTCCTCGTCGTGGCGCGGCGGGAACAGCCCTTCTGGTACGCCGTTCCCGTCCCAGTTGAGCAGGTTGACCCGACCATGGAGCTCTTCACTACCCGCCGGAACGTCGGAGGTCTGCCGTTGCCGGAGGGCATGGTAGGTCTCGACGGCGACCGGCACCCGCTGGCCGCTCGCCTCGCCGAAGACCGACGAGGCGTACATCCCCGGACCCTCGTCGTAGTCGAGGGCACAGCCGATCTCCTCCAGCTCATGGGCCTGCTCCACGTGCGCCTTCGGGATGACGTAGCGCTCGTCGTACTTGGCGATCGCCATCAGCCGGTACATCGCGTACACGCTCTCCTGGGTCATGCCCACCGAGGCCGGGATCGAGGTGTCGGGTGCGCGTCCGAGGTTGACGCCGCGCATGTAGGACCGCATCGCCGCGAGCTTGCGCAGGACATCGGTCACCACCGCGGTGTCGCCGGCGGTGAACAGCTCGGCGAGGTACTCGACCGGGATCCGCAGGGCGTCGATCGCCCCGAAGAGCACGTCGCGGTCCTCGGCGTCGTGGCCCTGCTCCGCAAGGAGGTCGACCACCGGTGAGAGCGGCGGGACGTACCAGACCATCGGCATGGTGCGGTACTCCGGGTGCAGCGGCAGCGCGACACCGTAGGTCTTGGCCAGGGCGTAGACGGGCGAACGTCGTGCCGCGTCCAGCCAGTCCTCCGGGATGCCCTGCTTCCGCGCCGCGGCGACCACTGCGGGATCATGCGGGTCGAGGAGGAGCTCGAGCTGGGCCTGGTAGAGGTCTCTCTCGTCGGGGACCGACGCGGCTTGGGTGACGGCGTCGGCGTCGTACAGGAAGAGCCCGAGATAGCGGAGCCGTCCGACACAGGTCTCCGAGCACACGGTCGGGATGCCGACCTCGACCCGGGGGTAGCAGAACGTGCACTTCTCCGCCTTGCCGGACTTGTGGTTGAAGTACATCTTCTTGTACGGGCAGCCGGTGATGCACTGGCGCCAGCCGCGGCAACGGTCCTGGTCGACCAGGACGATCCCGTCCTCGGAGCGCTTGTAGATCGCGCCAGAGGGGCAGGAGGCCATGCAGCTCGGGTTGAGGCAGTGCTCGCAGATCCGGGGCAGGTAGAACATGAAGGTCTGCTCGAGCTCGAACCGGATCTTGTCCTCGGACTCCCGGCGTACCCGTTCCACCAGTGGGTCGAGGTGACCCATCTCCGGTGCGCCACCGAGGTCGTCGTCCCAGTTCGCCGACCACGTGACCTGGGTGTCCTCGCCGGTGATCAGGGACTTCGGCCGGGCCACGGGGAAGTCGTCGCCCAGAGGTGCGTCGACCAGCGTCTTGTAGTCGTAGGTCCACGGCTCGTAGTAGTCGGCCAGCTCGGGCTGGACGGGGCTCGCGAAGATCGAGAGCAACCGCTTGAGCCGGCCGCCGGTCCGGAGCTGGAGCCGGCCGCGCTTGTTCAGCTCCCAGCCGCCCCGCCACTTCTCCTGGTCCTCGTAGCGCCGGGGGTAGCCCTGGCCCGGGCGCGTCTCGACGTTGTTGAACCAGACGTACTCGGTGCCCGCCCGGTTGGTCCAGGCCTGCTTGCAGGTCACGGAGCAGGTGTGGCACCCGATGCACTTGTCCAGGTTCATCACCATGCCCATCTGGGCCATGACGCGCATCAGTACGTCACCTCCTGGGAGCGCTTGCGGATCGTGGTGACCATGTCGCGCTGGTTCCCGGTGGGGCCGAGGTAGTTGAACGTGTAGGAGAGCTGGGCGTAGCCGCCGATCAGGTGTGTGGGCTTGACCAGCAGCCGCGTGATGGAGTTGTGGATGCCGCCGCGCCGGCCCGTGGCCTCCGACTTCGGAACGTCGATCGTGCGCTCCGCCACGTGGTAGACGTACACGACTCCCTGCGGCATCCGGTGGCTCACGATGGCGCGCGCCACGAACACGCCGTTCGCGTTCGTGCACTCCACCCACTCGTTGTCATGTACGTCGATCGCGCCGGCATCATGCGGGCTCATCCAGACCGTCGGTCCACCGCGCGAGAGGGACAGCATGAACAGGTTGTCCTGGTACTCCGAGTGGATCGACCACTTCGAGTGCGGGGTCAGGTAGCGGACCGTCACCGTCAGCCCGTCGGGACCGAGTACCGGCTCGCCGAACAGCCGCTGCATGTCCATCGGAGGCCGGTACGTCGGCAGTGCCTCGCCGACGTCGGTCATCCAGTCGTGGTCGAGGTAGAAGTGCATCCGCCCGGTCAGGGTGTGGAACGGCTTGAGCCGCTCGATGTTGACGGTGAACGGCGCGTAGCGTCGCCCGCCGGTCTCCGAGCCCGACCACTCCGGCGACGTGATCACGGGAACCGGTGCATGCTGGGTGTCGGCGAAGCTGATCCGCTTCTCCTCCGACCCCTCCGCGAGGTCGTGCAGCGTCCGGCCCACCCGCTCCTCCAGGGAGCGGAACCCCTGAACGGCAAGGGCGCCGTTCGTCGTACCGGAGAAGCGCAGGATGGCCTCGGCGAGGTGCTGGTCGGTCTCGATGGCGGGCCGCCCGGCGCCGGCACCGCTCGGCAGCACGCCGTTCGAGCGCGCCAGCGCCGCGACCTGTTCCTCCAGCCGGAAGGTGGTGCCCTTGACCGTGAAGCCGAGGGTGTCGGCGAGCGGGCCGACCGACGCGAGCTTGTCGGCGATCGCGGTGTAGTCGCGCTCGACCACGGAGAACACCGGGGTGTTGACGCCGGGCACCGCCTCGACGTCGGGGTCCGCCCAGTCGCGCACCACGCCACCGGCCTGCTGGGTCTCCCCCGGCGTGTCGTGCTGCAGGGAGACGGCGACCAGGTCGCGTCGTACCCCGAGGTGGTCCTTCGCGAGCTCCGAGAGCCGGTGGGCGACCGCGTGGAACGCCTCGAAGTCGGTGCGCGCCTCCCAGGGTGGGTCGATCGCGGGGCTGAAGGCGTGCACGAACGGGTGCATGTCGGTGGACGACAGGTCGTGCTTCTCGTACCACGTCGCCGCCGGGAGTACGACGTCGGAGAGCAGCGTCGTCGACGTCATCCGGAAGTCTGCGGAGACCAGCAGATCGAGCTTGCCCTCGGGCGTCTCCTCGTGCCAGGCGACCTCACTGGGGCGCGGCGCCTCGGGGTTCTCCGACCCGAGCACGTTGGCCTGCGTTCCCAGCAGGTTCTTGAGGAAGTACTCGTCCCCCTTGGCCGACGAGCCGAAGAGGTTCGACCGCCACAGCACCAAGGTGCGCGGCCAGTTCTCCGGGGCGTCGACGTCGGCGATGGCCGAGCGCAGCCGGCCGTCGCGGATCTCGTTGACGACGTACGACGCGGCGTCCGGCGCGCTGCCGTCGGCGACCGCGGCGTCCGCCCGGTCGGCGACGTCGAGCGGGTTCGCCGAGAACTGGGGGTAGAACGGCATCCAGCCGAGACGCGCAGACTGGGCGATCGTGTCGGCCGTGTGCTTCCCGGCGAGATGGCCGCGAGCCAACGGCGAGCTGAGCGAGTCGGCGGAGTACCCGTCGTTGCGCCACTGACCGGTGTGCATGTACCAGAACGACGTGCCGGGCACGGTCCGCGGCGGTCGGCTCCAGTCGAGCGCGTTGGCCAGCGAGATCCAGCCGGTGATCGGCCGGCACTTCTCCTGCCCGACGTAGTGCGCCCAGCCGCCGCCGTTGCGGCCCATCGAGCCGGTCAACAGCAGCAGGGACAGGACGGCGCGGTAGGTCGCGTCACCGTGGAACCACTGGCAGATGCCCGCGCCCATGATGATCATCGACCGGCCGCCGGACTCCTCCGCGTTGCCCGCGAACTCGCGGGCGACGCGGATGCACTGCTCGGCCGGGACGCTGGTGATCTCCTCCTGCCAGGCCGGTGTGTACGGCGTGCTCGCGTCGTCGTAGCCGGTCGGCCACTCGCCGGGCAGACCGTCCCGGACCACGCCGTACTGGGCGAGCATCAGGTCGAAGACCGTGGTGACCAGGTGTCCGCCGACCCGGCGAGCCGGGACTCCGCGGCGTAGCACGGAGCCGGAGCCGTCGGCGTCAACGAAGGCCGGGAGGAGCACCTCGACGGGCTCACTGCCCTCGCCGGCCAGGGTGAGCGCCGGGGAGACGCCCTCGAGGTCGAGGTTCCACTTCCCCTTGCCCGAGTCGGCGTACCGGAAGCCCATCGAGCCGTTGGGGACGGCAGGCTCCCCGGTCGCGCCGTCGAGCACCACCGTCTTCCAGGCGTCCTCGGGCGCGCTCGCGCCGTCCGGGGCGAGGTCGCTGGCGGTCAGGAACTTGCCGCCGACGAGGCCGCCGTGCTCGTGCTCCTCGAGCCGGACCAGGAAGGGCAGGTCGGTGTAGGTGCGGACGTAGTCGACGAAGAACGGCGTACGCCGCTCGACGAGGAACTCCTGGAGGACCACGTGTCCCATGGCCATCGCCAGCGCCGCGTCGGTGCCGGCCTGGGCCGGCATCCACTCGTCGGCGAACTTGGTGTTGTCGGCGTAGTCGGGGCTGACGGTGACCACCTTGGTGCCGCGGTAGCGCACCTCGGACATCCAGTGCGCGTCCGGGGTGCGGGTCACCGGGACGTTCGACCCCCACATCATCAGGTAGGTCGCGTCCCACCAGTCGCCCGACTCCGGGACGTCGGTCTGGTCGCCGAAGACCTGCGGGCTGGCGACCGGGAGGTCGGCGTACCAGTCGTAGAACGAGGTCATCACGCCGCCGATGAGCTGGATGAACCGCGTGCCGACGCAGTGCGAGACGATCGACATCGCCGGGATCGGCGAGAAGCCGGTGCAGCGGTCGGGCCCGTACGTCTTGATCGTGTGCACGTGCGCGGCCGCCACCATGTCGACCGCTTCCTGCCAGCTGACCCGGACCAGACCGCCCTTGCCCCGAGCCTGCTGGTAGCGGCGACGACGCTCGGGGTCGCCGACGACGTCGGCCCACGCGAGCACGGGGTCGCCGAGCCGCTGACGTGCCTCACGGAACATCTCCACGAGGACGCCGCGGGCATAGGGGTAGCGGACCCGGGTCGGCGAGTAGGTGTACCAGGAGAACGCGGCCCCTCGCGGGCACCCGCGCGGCTCGTACTCCGGCCGGTCCGGGCCCACGGACGGGTAGTCGGTCTGCTGGCTCTCCCAGGTGATGATCCCGTCCTTGACGTACACCTTCCACGAGCACGAGCCGGTGCAGTTCACGCCGTGCGTGGAGCGGACGACCTTGTCGTGGCTCCATCGGTCGCGGTAGAAGACGTCGCCTGCCCGCCCGCCGTCGCGGAACACCGCGCGGCCGTCGGGGGTCTCGTCCCACCGCGTGAAGAAACGACCGGTGCGGAGCAGCGCATCCGCCACCGGACCGTCAGGACCATCCGTTCCCCGTGACGACGTGGCCTGGGTCATCTCACGAACGTAGGACCACCCGACCTACCCGGCAAGGTGTCCAACGACCCACCGGCACGGGACGGACGGGGCTACCGACCCCGAGCCGGGCCGTGCCCCATCAGGGCGAGCGCATGACTCGACGGCGAGGCATGCTGGGTGGGTGCACGTGGCACAGGCCGGGTGGCGGCTCGACGGGAGGGCGACATGATCAAGCAGCTCGACGACATGCCGGACGGCGTGATCGGGTTGGAGGCCAGCGGCGAGGTCACCGCGGACGACTACCGCGACGTGATGGTGCCGGTCGTGACCGCCGCCATGGAGCAAGGGGGCGTCCGTCTGCTGTACGTGATGGCCGAGCATGCGAAGTTCAGCCCCGGCGCCGCGTTCGCGGACGCCAAGCTCGGTATCTCGCACCTCAGAGGCTGGGAGAAGGTGGCAGTCGTCTCGGACGCTGACTGGCTCGAGAACAGCATCAAGGCCTTCGGCTGGATGATGCCGGGCGAGGTGAAGGTGTTCGACGACGACGAGGTCGACGAAGCGAAGGCCCGGCTCGTGCAGCCCCGCGCCTGACGCCGGCGCCCGCGGGTCTGTGCCCATCGTCGGGCGTCAGGATTCCGTCAGGACTCGGTCGATCCCGGAAATCCGGCACGACAATGGCGGTGTCTCCACTCGTGACGGGAGCATGGATGCCCGACATCGCCAGGACCTGGTTGCCCACGAGACTGCGGACCGCTGCCCGCCTCGGGGCGGTCCTCCTCCCTCTCCTCGTCTGCGCCATCCTGCACGCCTTCCGGACCGACATCACGGCCACCACCGGCGTCCTGATCCTGGTGCTCGTGGTCGTGCTGGCCGCCGCCACCGGGGATCGGATCGCCGGCCTGCTCGCCGCGATCTCGGCTGGCGCCTGGTTCGACTACTTCCTGGCCCCGCCGTACCTGACGTTCACCATCAGCAGCCGCGACGACATCGAGGCCACCCTGCTGCTCGTCCTGATCAGCATCGCGGTCACGGAGGTCGCTCTCTGGGGGCGCCGGCAGCAAGCACGCGCGTCGCGGCGCTCGGGCTACCTCGACGGAGTCGTCGGTGCGGCCCAGGCCGTCTCAGCGGGTGAGGCGCCGACGTCGGCAGTCCTCGACATCGTCTCTCACGAGATCTTGGGGGTCCTGGACGCCGACGGCATCCGGTTTGTCGACGGCGCCGTCCAGGACTCGCGCGTCGCGGTTCTCGACCACGACGGGGCGCTGACGAGGAACGGTCACACCGTCGACGTGGACCGCACCGGCCTCCCGTCGAACGAGTACATCGCCATCCCGGTGCGCCGAGGCCGCCACGTGGTGGGTCACTTCCTGCTGACCGCCACGTCCAGCGTGTCGTACCCGTCCCGGGAGCAGCGCCGCGTCGCCGTACTGCTGGCGGACCAGGTGAGCGGCGCGCTCGATCCCCGCTGACTCGCACGCTCTCCCCCGCGGGGCCGCTCGCTCCCTGCCTGATACCCCCAGGGGTGTTTTGCCTTTCGGTCCAATACCCCCTAGGGTATACACCGAGGTCGTGGCCCACGACCGATCGAGAAGGGACCACCTTGACCACAGACACCGCAGAGCGCCGTCACACGTCCGAGCACGGTCGAACCGTTCTCTCCGAGCTCTCCCCGCTGCACCGTGAGCTGCGGCGCGAGATCCCCGACGTCTACCGCGGCTTCGGCGAGCTCTCCAAGGCCGCCTTCGCCGACGGCGCCCTCGACCGCAGGACCAAGGAGCTCATCGCCTTCGCGATCGGGGTCGTCGAGGGTTGCGACGGCTGCATCGCCTCTCACGGCCAGGCGGCCGCCCGGGCCGGAGCCACCCGCCAGCAGGCGGCGGAGGCCATCGGGGTCACCTTCTTGATGCACGGCGGTCCCGCCACGATTCACGGCGCCCGCGCCTACGACGCGTTCTGCGAGTTCGCCGAGGCGCTCGAGGCCGGCGAGCAGCCCACCTGACCACTCCCGCTTCCTCGACGAGCGTGCCGGCCGCGTGGTGGTCGTCCGTCTGGATCTGAGATCCGCGAGGACGTAGGACTGACCGGGCTGGATCGAGTGACTGCAGCGACACAACCGTGCGGTACGGAATGTCCGACGGGTACGCCGCTCGGGGTGTGCGCGCCTACCACGGCCGGCCCGCTCTCCCGACACGTCACCACGCACCAACGGGATCGGAGACCGGGCGGACGGACACACCGGGTTTCCCCGCAAGTCTTGCGCGCAGAGGGCGCTCGACGAAGCGGAAGCTCGCCTCCGCCAGAACGACGAACATGGCGATCCAGACGATGTCACCGACGACCGTGTGGCCGAACAGGCTGAGGACCGCGATCCGGGCCAGGACGTTCCAGAGATAGATGGAGTACGACCGCTCGCCCAGCCACCGCATGGGGCCGCTCGCGAGCAGCGATCCGACTGCCGACCGGGGTTGCGTCACGACTCCGATCAACGTCACGAGCGTCAGTGCCGTCCCGGCGACGATCACCAGCGAGGGACGATGAGTGCCGTTCACATATGCCAGGGCCGGCAGGAGGGCAACGGCGAGAAGTGCACAGGGCGCAAGACGGCGAAGCGTGCGAGACAGCCAATCGTTCACCAGGATGATGGCGAGCAATGAGCCGACCAGGATCGGCAGCGCATTGGTGTCGGTCCCGAAGTACTCGTGCGGATCGTATTTCACGTCCCGACTCAGGCCGAGGTAGAGATTGAGCCCCAGCGATATCGCCACGAGGGCCACCGTCAGCAAAGCGAACAGCCGAGGATTGCGGCGGTAGCCCACGAGCAGAGCGAACGGCCACAGCAGATAGAACTGCTCTTCGACCGAGAGCGACCACGTGTAGTTGAAGTAGTCGTACGTGGCGAAGACGTGGCCGCTCCAGTCGAACAGGCCCGTTGTGTAGGTAACAGCGGCGGCCGCGGGTGCGAAGATCTGCTCGACACCGAGGGTTCGTCGATATGCGAGCCCGGCACTGAGGTCATGTCGATGGATGAGCAGCACCATGATGGTCACCGCGACGACCGTCACCAACGCCGGCCAAAGGCGCGCCGCCCGTCGGCGGTAGAACGCGCGCACGTCGATGGTGCCGGTGTGGAGCTCGCGGACCAGTAGCGTCGTGATGAGATACCCCGATAGGCAGAAGAACACGGTCACACCGACGAAGCCGTCGATGAACGGCCTCGTCATCGCGTGCTGACCGAGGACCAGAAGGATTGCCACGGCACGGACCCCATCCAGCCCAGGATGGTAGCCACGGTCGCGCACGAGCCTGTCGCGCACGAGCCCGACCCTAGCCCCGACTCGAGATGAGAACCTAGAGATGCGCTTCGCCGCAACGCGCCACGGCGGGGTGGCCGTTCGATCACAGAGACCGTCGGCGGAGCCTGCTTGACTTGCGTGGCCATCCGCACGTCCGGCTGACATGTCCGTTCTCGGACTGGACATGGCTGTGCTGCGGCGTCATCTCCTCCGGTGCGTCGGTACCCACCAGGCGATGACCAGCGTTGCCGTGCAGCGGTTGGAGGTGGTGATACAGACTCGGTGTCCATCACCGGGAGTAGTAGCGCCGCCAGTTCGGAGTGGAGTGGTGGGATCGCCCGGCTGGACCGCGGCCGAGCATGCGGAGCACGTTGCCGGTGATCCGTCGTACTGCGCCGGCGGCGAGCCGCGTCTCGCCGTGGCCGGCCATGAGGGCAGGGATCCAGTTGTTGGTCCCGCTGTCCCAGACACCGGCGCCGCTGCGCGGGTCCGTGTAGTAGGTCATGTCGGAGTAGAACCTCACACCGCTCTGGGCGACTGCCTGCCCGTGGGCCGCCGGCAACGGCGAGTGGGCGAGGATCTGCACGTCAGCGGGGTGGCCCAGCCCGGGCTCGAGGCTGTCGACGTCGGAGGCGATCACCCCGGGTAGGTGTTCGCCGTTCCTCAGGCCGGTGCCCGTGAATGCCGCGCTCGTGGCGTCGGTGACGGTCAGCGGAGCGTGCCGGCCGGGTTCGAGGAAGCCGTTGTAGTCCTCGCCGACGAAGCGGTTCTCGGGCCATGAGGACGGCGGATCGGACCACGTGTTGCCCGTCACCTGTCTCGGCCGGCCCTTTCCGTTCATGGGGTCGGCGGCGGAGTCTCGGTAGTCGACGAGCCGGCGTGCCGGCCCGAGCCGGGAAGGCTCGGGGCGCACGTGGCGGAGCATGGCGCTGGCGCCGAAGAAGGCCCAGTTGGTGCCGTGCCGTCTCGCCCGGACCGCGGCGCGTCGCTCGCGCAGGGACCAGCACTCGTCGTGGCCCAGCGACAGCACCGTCCGATGCCGGGCCAGGATGTCGGGGTGCTGGGCGACGGTCACGTCGGTCGCGTAGGTCACGTCCAGGCCGTGCCGTTCCAAGAACCAGACCAACGGGGCCTCGAGTGACAGGAAGTCGCCGGCGCCCTGGTGGTCGTAGGGCCGGTCGAAGCTCACCACCCGGGCTCGCGAACACAGTGGGTACACGTTCTGCGGACAGCTGCCCTGTCCGCGGTAGTAGTCGAAGCCGCCGTAGGTGTTCCAGGCCTGCAAGGTGAACACGTCGTTCTTGACCAGGTAGGTCGCGTGGCTGGAAGGGTCCCAGACGGTCATGAGCACGTAGCTCTGTTGATCGCCGCTTCCGACCAGCTTGAGCACGTAGTCGCCCGGGACGAACGCGGCCGTGACAGTGATGGCCAGCGACGGCCTCCAGTTCTGGCAGGAGACCATGTTCACCCCCGCCGTCACCTGGCACGCCGGTTGGCGGCGCCCGGGTACGACGGCCGAGTGCCAGACCTCGCGAGCGCCCACCCCGCCGTACCACCCGATCCGATAGGCCCGGACCCGGAAGCTCGGCGCGGTCGTCGAGACCCGGAGCACCACGCGCTGTCCCTGTGCGACGTAGGAGAGGTTCGCGAAACCTGTGATGTCACCTCTGGCCGGGGCGCCGGTGATCCGCCACGACGGACTCCCAGGCTTGGCGTTCTCCGCCGCGACCCACGACGAGCGCACCCCCCACGAGCCGTGGCTGACCACCGGGTGCTGAGCGACGGGCCGGCCCTGAGCCGACAGCTGCCCACGCCCGGCCCGGGCGTACGTCGCGGGGTGATCCCGGTCCGACGGGGCGGCCGTGTGCAGACCGCCCGTCGCAGGCGACTCCCCGGACCCGCAGCCGGCGCAGCCCAAGACGAGAACCACCACCGCGGTCAGCCGGACGTCGAGGGCCCTCGCCCCGAAGGAGCGACGCTTGTGAGCGTGCCAGCTGTCCACCAGCATGCCTCCAGGTACCCGGCCGAAACACAACTCAAACGATGAGCGTGGCTTCGACCCCCCGACCGGAAGCTCGCGAGTGCTGCTCCAGGTATGGGAAGTGAGTGGAGCCTGCTGTCAGATGCTATCCCCCTCACCGATCCGTCCCGCTCGCGCAAGGCAGCGAGAGTCACCGCCAAGGCTCGGGCCGGAGGGTCTACGCAGATCGGCTGGGCCTCGATGCGAGCATGGTGAGGTGAAACGTCGGGCGTGGGCGGCGGTTGCCGTCGGGTGCTGCCTGGCTCTGTCGGCCTGCGGGGGGACGCCCAAGCCGGCAACGCAGGGCAGCAAATCCGCGTCGCCCCAGCCCACCGTGGGCGGTGTGGCGCTGCGGGCGGTCACCTTCCCCTTGACCGGTCTCCGAGCTCCCAATGAGGCCGCCGCTCGACGTCCCTCGCTAGCGGTGAAGATCGACAACGTGAACGGCGCATGGCCCCAGGCCGGCCTCAACCGAGCCGACATCGTGTTCGACATCCTGGTCGAGGGCGGTCTGACCCGCCTGATGGCGGTCTACCAGTCGCACGGGGCTCCGCTGGTCGGGCCGATCCGCTCGGCCCGACCGGTCGACGCCCGCCTCCTCCGGTTGTTCCACGGCGGGTACTTCGCGTACTCCGGCGCCAGCTCACCCGAGATCAGGCCGGTCATGCGCTTCTCTCACGCCGCGATCGTCCAGGACACCCACTATCCCGAGTTGTTCTTCCGGCGCAACGACCACGCCTCCCCCGACAACCTGTTCTCATCGACCGCGCGTCTCTTGCGCGCGCTGCATCGCAAGGCGCCACACACGAGCGCTCCACCGCAGGTCTTCCACTACTCCAGCGCGAAGTCGAAGGGCACGCCGACGTCAGGCGTTGTGGTGCCCTTCCCCGCGGCCACGGCCGGGTGGACCTGGGCAGGGCGACACTGGGTCCGCACTCAGGACGGGCATGCAGACAGGCTGATGGACGGCAGCAGGGTGAGTGCGACCAACGTGGTCATCCTGTCGGTCAAGGTGGTGGGCACCGGCATCTTCGAGGCGAACGGCTCCGAGGATCCCCTGCCGGTCACCATCGGGTCCGGCAAGACCTGGGTGTTGACCAAGGGCGTCCGGGTGGCGGGGACCTGGAGGCGCGCCACGATCTCCGATCCCGTGCGCCTCATCGACTCACACGGCCGGCCGATCTCGCTGACGCCCGGCCGTACGTGGGTGGAGCTGATGCCCAGGGCCGGCTCGCCCTCCTTCCACCGCTGAACCGCGACGCCCGAGTGCACCGAGTGCATCACGGAGGCTCTGGCCTCGTGAGGACGCATCGAAGGCGAGACCCCCGGGCATCCCCGACCACGGTCGACGCACAAGCAGGACCCGCCGCCGAGCAGACGGGATCCGAGCGTCGAGTGCGTAAGTAAGTAAGTGGAGCTGGCGGGAATCGAACCCGCGTCCTCGAGCGTCGAACCAGGTCTTCTCCGGGTGCAGTCAGCGATGTCGTTTTCTCGGCCCCGGTGCTCGCACTGACACGTCACCGACAGGCCCAGTCAGGAAAGTGTCCCGCCCACCCCTCCTGACAGGAGATGAGCAGCAAGCCTTCTAGATGAGGCCTGGGTCCGGGTCGAAGGCAATCACCCGGTCAGACCCTTCGATCACCGCAATCAGGCGGCGAGAGCGAAGTCAGTGCGCTTAGCGTTGGCACTTATAGGTTTCCGGCGAACGTTTGCGAGATGACGCCGGCTTCTCGACCCGCTTCCCCTGGAACTGACGTCCCAAGTCGAAACCGATCAGCCCCCTGTTGAGTTGTCAACGCCGGTGGCCTCTCGACCAGCGGCGCTCCCAGTCTACGTGGAGCAACGCTCCGGCGGCGAAACGGATTCCCCGAACAGCCGCACGCTGTTCCCCCAGCAGACCGCCCGGAGCCAGTCGTCGCCGAGGTCCAGCCGGCCCAGCCCGGCCAGCTGCTCGGCGTAGGGGTAGGGGATGTTCGGGAAGTCCGAGCCCAGCAGCACCTTCGGCTGCAGCTCGCGCAGCCGCGGCACGAGGGGCGCGGGGAACGGCGCCCCGATCTCGTCGAAGAACGGCGTGAACACCATGGTCGTGTCGACGCAGACCCGCTCGTAGGTCTCGGCGAGAGCGACGAACTCGGCGTACTCCGGCGCGCCCAGGTGAGCGACTACCAGCGCGAGCCTCGGATGAGTGTGCAACAGCTCGGCGACCGGCCCCGGCCCGGTGTACGGCGTACCGACCGGGCCGGAGCCGGCATGGATCACGACGGGGATGCCGGCGTCCTCGAGGATTCCCCAAGCGTCGCCGAGCAGTGGGTCGCGGACGTCGAAACCACCCACCTGCACGTGCACCTTGAAGATCTCAGCGCCCTCCTGGACCCGCCGAGCCACGTACGATGCGGCGCCCGGCTCCGGGTAGAAGGTGGCGCTCCGCAGGCACCCGGGCGTGCGGTCCGCGAACCCGGCCGTCCAGTCGTTGAGGAACTCCGCCATGCCTGGCTTGTGCGCGTAGGCGAGAGCCGAGAACCGACGCACCCCGAGGCCGCGCAGGGTCTCGACCAGCGCGTCGTCGGCACCGCGGTACGCCAGCGGCCACGAGCGACCGATCAGCGGCCCTGCGGTGTCGAACTGGTGTCGCACCTTGGCCATCACCCGCGGCGGCAGGAAGTGCGTGTGCACGTCGAAGAGCCCCGGGAGGCCCAGGGCGTCGGCGAACACCTTCGGATCGGTCACAGCGGCTTGACCAGGATCAGGGTCGGGCCGTTCCAGTCGATGCGCTCGAGCTCGTGCAGCGACAGGAACCCGGTGCCCTCATAGAACGCGCGCGTCCCCGCGTAGCCATCGTGGTGGTACGACGGGCCGACCGTGTGCACCTCGAGAACCCGGCCGCCGTCCGCGCGCACGTCGCTCTCGACGGCGTCGAGCAGCAGGCGGCCGATGCCCTGCCGGTGCCGGTCACGGCGTACGACGATCAGGTGCAGCTCGCGCCTGCGGGAAGTGCTCGGCGACCAGCGCCACTCCGACGACCTCGTCGCCGTCGACCCCGAGGTACGACGGGAGCCTCCCCGCGTCCTCGACGTACGACGCGTTGGCCTCGGGGATTCCGAACCACTCCGGGACACCGGCCAGGATGTCTCTGACGGCCTCCGGGTCGCGGCGCCGGACGACCTCCGGAGCCATCAGTCGGAGTAGCCCTTCAGCCGCCGTCCGATCGCCTGCTCCTTCTCGCGGTTGGCCTGCCGCTCGGCGAGCGCGTGCCGCTTGTCATAGGACCTCTTGCCCCGAGCGAGCGCGATCTCGACCTTGGCGCGGCCGTCCTTGAAGTACAGCGACAGCGGGACCAGCGTGTACCCCTTGTCGCCGATCTTGCGCTCGATCTTGGCGATCTCCGACTTGTTCAGCAGGAGCTTGCGGCGCCGGCGCGCGGAGTGGTTGGTCCAGGTGCCCTGGGTGTATTCGGGGATGTGGACGCCGTGCAGCCACACCTCGTGGTTGTCGACCTCGGCGAAGCCGTCGACCAGCGTGGCCCGGCCCTGGCGCAGCGACTTGACCTCGGTGCCCATCAGCACGAGGCCCGCCTCCCACGTGTCCTCGACGTGGTAGTCGTGTCGCGCCTTGCGGTTCTGCGCGATCAGCTTGCGCCCGTGCTCCTTCGGCATCCGGCCATTCTGGCAGTCAGCAGCAACCGGGTTTGTCGTGGTCTCGACAGGCACGACAGACGGCGCCCGGCTCGGGCCGACGACGGTGGCTCGACCGACGGCTGGGGTCAGCCGAGGCCGAGCCAGGGGGCGGGGTTCACGGCCGTGCCGTTGACCATCACGGTCATGTGGGTGTGGCAGCCGGTCGACCAGCCCGTCGTGCCGATCAGTCCGACGACCTGGCCGCGCGAGACGTGCTCCCCGACGTAGCTGCGGTAGGCGGACAGGTGGTTGTAGATCACCGTGACGTTCTTGCCGTTGATCAGGCCGAGATTGAGGTAGAGCCGGTTGCCCCAGACCGACGAGTAGTACTGCGACATCACGGTGCCGTTACCGGCGGCCCAGATCGGCGTACCGCACGCCGCCGCGAAGTCGTCGCCGTCGTGGAGGCCGTAGTAGCCCATGACGGGGTTGATCCGGTACCCGTACGGCGAGGTGATCGGACCGTTCACCGGCGGCATCAACAGGCCGGAGGTGGCGCCGTGGAAGCCGCCGCCGCGACGCTGCTCCCGGGCGATCTGCGCCATCAGCAGCCGGTGTACACGGTTCTCTCGAGCCCGCGATCGGGCCAGGACCCTGCGGTCGTGGGCGCGTGCGCGGCGGGCCATCGCGACCGCGTGCCGGCGCTCCTCGACCTTCTTCATCACCCGGTCGCGAGCAGAGGCCGCCTCCTGCTTGTAGGTGCGCTCGAGCACGAAGTTGGAGTGGGCCTGTTCCTTCTTCCGCGCGACATGGTCCCGAGCCTTGGCCAGCTCGTCGGTCTGCACCTGGAGCATCACCTCAGATGCCTTCAGGCTGCCGAGGATCTGGTTCTGTGAGTCGAGGACCAGGTTGTTGTTCGCCTGCTTGGCGGTCAGGTCCGCGGGACTCGCCGACTTCAGCAGCGACAGGAAGCCGATCAGCTGTGGGTCGCCCTCCTCGTAGAACGACGTGACGGTGTGGATCAGCTTGTCGCGCTGTTCGCCGACGGCCTTCTGGCCGCGCGCCTGGTTGGTCTTCGCCTTGTCCAGCCGCACCCACGCTTCATGAAGCTGATGGCGCACCTGCTCGAGCCGGCTGCGTGCCTGCTGCACGTGGTCGCGGGCCACCTGGAGGTCGTGCCGCGCCGCGTGCAGCGCGTCTCGCGACCGGTTCAGCGCGGCGTACGCCCGGTTGGCCTGCCGGCTCGACTCGTCGAGATTGGCCTGCGCATGTCGGACCGAGTGCCGCGCCTGCGACTGCTGATGACGCAGGTGCTTGATGTCGGCGTGCGCGAGCGGACTGGACAGCACACCCGCGCCCAGGGCCACCACGGCGGTGGTGGCCAACAGGCGCTGGCGGACGGTGACGGGGAAGAGTCGCACCGGTTGAGCCTTCGCGGTCGGGGGAAGCGGCCACCTGGGACGCTAACCGACCAGACTCAGACTTTGAGGTATTTGCGGGTCAGTACGAGTGTCGGGATCAGGGTCAGCAGCGGACCGAGAACCGCGATCGCGATCACCGCGGTCAGGTACTCCGTGCTCCCCACCCAGGGGATGAAGTTCAGGTTCGTGCTCATGTGGTCGTGCACGCCGAACCTCATGAAGGCCGCAAGTGCGGCTGCGGCGAGCACCACGCCGAAGAGCGCCGTCACCAAGGCCTCGAGGAGGAACGGGAGAGCGATATAGAGGGAAGAGGCGCCGACCAGGCGCATGATCCCTATCTCCCGCCGTCGGGCGAACGCGGCGAGCCGGATCGTGTTGGCGACCAGAAGCAGAGCGGCCAGGACCAGGAACGCCGCGGTGCCGAGGGCCCCGAACTTCAGGGTCGAGATGGTCGCGAAGATCGGTTTCAGCACCTTGTGCACGTCTTGGACCCGGGACACGCCGTCGAGCCCGACCACGGCGCTCTCGACGTCCTGGTACTGGTTCGGGTCCTTGAGCGTGATCCAGATCGACTCCGGCATGTCGGCGACTTTGATCGGCGAGTCGGGGCCGTCGTACTTCCCGGGGAACTGCTCGGTCAGCTTCTTGAAGGCGTCTGCCTTGGACTCCGTGAAGGAGCTGTCGACCTGGCTGTTGTCGTTGACGACCTTCTGGATCGCCGCCTTCTGCGCGCTGGTCACCTCCCCGGTGCACGAGGGGTTGCCGTCGTTCCTGCTGCACAGGTAGACGGCGATCTGGAGCTGGCTGCCCCACCTGTCTGCGACCTTGCCGCCCTCCTGGATGAGCAGGACTCCGAGCCCAGCCAGGGTCAGCGACACGAACAGGGTGAGGACCACGGCGATGTGCATCGAGAGGTTGCGGCGAAGGCCCTGGCCGAGCTCGGTGAACACGTAACGCAACTGCATGTGGAAGTTCTCCGGGGGTCGTTTCGTCTTGAGTGTGCTGGTCGGTCAGTGCTGGAAGCCGTAGACGCCCTGCGACTGGTCGCGTACGACGGTGCCTTCGGACAGCTCGACGACCCGCTTGCGCATCTGGTCGACGACGCCGGCGTCGTGGGTGGCCATGACGACGGTGGTGCCGGTGCGGTTGATCCGGTCGAGGAGCTTCATGATCCCGACGGACGTCGCGGGGTCGAGGTTTCCGGTGGGCTCATCGGCGATCAGGATCATCGGCTTGTTCACAAACGCCCGAGCGATCGCCACCCGCTGCTGCTCGCCACCGGAGAGCTCGTCGGGCATCCGGTCGCCCTTGCCGTCGAGGCCGACGAGCTCGAGCGTGGCGGGGACGTCGCGGCGGATGTCGCCGCGGGACTTGCCGATCACCTGGAGCGCGAAGGCGACGTTCTCGGAGACGGTCTTGTTGGGGAGGAGCCGGAAGTCCTGGAAGACGGTCCCGATCTGGCGACGCAGCCGGGGCACCTTCCACCCGGCGAGCCGGTTGATCTCCTTGCCGGCGACGTAGACCCTCCCCTTGGTGCACCGGGTCTCGCGCAGCATCAGCCTGAGCGCGGTCGACTTGCCGGACCCCGAGGTGCCGACCAGGAAGACGAACTCGCCCTTCTCGATGTCGATCGAGACGTTGTCGAGCGCCGCGTGGGTGCCACCGGGGTAGGTCTTGGTGACCTTTTCGAAGCGAATCACTGAACGGAGGGTAGTCCAGAAGGGTGAAGGATCTGGTATCCGGGACGGCCGGTCGCATGTGAGACGTATCCCAGGGGCCTCACGTGTCTCCTCTTCCCAACGACTGGTCTGGGGAACGGGGGGACCGATGGACATGACCAGCTGCCCCGAGTGCGGGGCGATCGCCGAGATCGTCGACCGGCACGTGCTCCAGAGCACCGACGGCCCGATCGAGCACGCCCGCGTGCGCTGTGTGGATCGGCACAGCTTCTTCATGCCCACGGCGGGCCTCGAGCGGACGCAGCCCGCCGTGGCCGGCGATCGGCGTGCGGGCAGGCCTGCGACCCGTTGAGGCTCGACCCGGCGTCAGCTGGCGGCGGGCTCGGTGGAGCGGCGCCAGCGGATGCCGGCCTCCAGGAAGCCGTCGATGTCGCCGTCGAAGACGGCCTGCGGGTTGCCGACCTCGTAGTCGGTGCGCAGGTCCTTGACCATCTGGTACGGGTTCAGCACGTAGCTGCGCATCTGGTCGCCCCAGCTGGCGGCGACGTCGCCGCGGAGCGCGTCGAGCTGGGCGCGCTCCTCGGCCTTCTTCAGGGCGAGCAGCTTGGCCTTGAGGATCACCATCGCGCTCGCCTTGTTCTGCAGCTGTGACTTCTCGTTCTGGCAGGACACGACGATCCCGGTCGGAAGGTGGGTGAGCCGCACCGCCGAGTCGGTGGTGTTCACGCTCTGGCCGCCGGGGCCGCTGGAGCGGTAGACGTCGACCCGGACCTCCTCCTCGGGGACCTCGATCTCGTCGGTCTGCTCGAGCACGGGCACGACCTCGACCGCGGCGAACGACGTCTGGCGACGGCCCTGGTTGTCGAACGGGCTGATCCGCACCAGTCGGTGGGTGCCCGACTCCACGCTCAGCGTCCCGTAGGCGTACGGCGCGTGCACGGCGAAGGTGGTCGACTTGATCCCCGCCTCCTCGGCGTAGGAGGTGTCGAAGACCTCGACGCCGTACCTGTTGCGCTCGGCCCAGCGCGTGTACATCCGCATCAGCATCTCGGCGAAGTCGGCAGCGTCGACGCCACCGGCGCCGGACCGGATCGTGACCAGAGCCTCACGCTCGTCGTACTCCCCGGACAGCAGGGTGCGTACCTCGAGCGCCTCCACCGAGCCGTGGATCTTGCCCAGCTCGGCCTCGGCCTCGGCCAGCGAGGGGGCGTCGTTCTCCTCCCGCGCCAGCTCCGCGAGCACAGCGACGTCGTCGATCCGGCTCTCGAGTTCGGTGAACCGGTCGAGCTGCCCCTGCAGCGCCGACAGCCGCCCGGTCACCCGGGTGGCGTTCTCCTGGTCGTCCCACAGGTCAGGTGCGGCCACCTGCTCGCCGAGGTCGGCGATCTCCGCGCGCATGCCGTCGAGATCGAGCACCTGGCCGATGGTCTTCATCGTGGCCCGGAGCTGCTTGATCTGAACGTCGAAATCGATGCCGGCCACGAACAGGAAGCCTACGGCAGCGTGCCCCACGGCCCCCATTTCGCGGGCCGCTGTGCCTGGAAACCGGCTCCCGCCGAGCAATGCGGGTCGGTGGGGACGCCGAGGCTAGTCGACACCCACCGAGGCGGCGCTGGTGGCCCCGATGGACGCCTGGGCGGGGGACCCCGGCACGTGGAGCGGCAGGTGGACCGGCGCCCGGACGGAGACGATGACACGCTGGCCCGTCGGATCCACCGAGACCTCGACCGTGAGTCCCGGGTAGCGGGTGTCCGCGCCGACCCGGGACAGGTAGTCGGCGACGGCTGCCCGGGCCACATCGGCGTCGAGGACGAGGTCGTCGCCCAGTCCGACGCCGTACGCCTCGGCGCCGGAGGCCCCGGCGTCGGCGGCGGTGAGCGCGGCTCCGTCGGCGAGGGTGTCGAGCCCTTGGCGCTGGAGGTACGCCGCGGACGCGTCGGTGACCACCGCGGTCATCATCAGCAGCACCAGCGCGAAGCCGATCACCATCAGGGTCACCTGGCCGCGCTGGTCAGCCACCGCTGACCTCCTGGTACTGCCCGATCGGCACCGTCTGCGACGCGTCCAGGGCGAAGCTCGGCCGGTCGCCCCCCAGCGCGCTCGGCATCAGCGGCAGCACCACCCGCGAATGCACGGAGACGGTGATCACCGAGGTGCCCTGGTGGCAGCTCGTGGGATACGGCGTGCAGGTCACCCGCACCTCCGGGGTCACCCCGTGCACCCCCTGGTCGTCGAGCGCCAGCCGAGCCGCCTCCCGCGCCCGGACCAGGCCGGAGGCGTCGTCGGGC
>JAFMQY010000264.1 GCA_017354415.1 Nocardioides sp. | reverse complement strand
GATCCAGTGGTTGACGGCTCGCGCGACTGCTCGCGCAGGCCGGCGAGGGCGGTGATCAGCTGATAGGTCGTGAGCTGCAGTTGAGCGGACCCTTGTTGGGTCCGTTCTCAAGGAGGTGCAGCTCATGGGCTTGTTGGAGGTTGTTCTGGATCCGGCGACGGTGGTGGTCGCGGTAGATCCGGGGAAGGTGATGAACCGGGTCTGGGTCAGTAACGGCGCGGGCCTGTTGGAGGAGCCGGTCTCGTTGCCGGTCGCCCGGTCGGGGATCGCGAGATTGGAGAAGATGCTCGCCGCGCATGCCGGGGAGCAGGTGTTCGCGATCGAGGCGACCGGGAGCCTGCATCGGGCGTGGGCCGCGGAGCTGGAGCGGCTCCATCCGGGTGCGCTTCGGTTGTTCGCGCCCTCGGAGACCAGGGCTGCTCGCACGCAGCTCGGATCGGGGCGGTTCAAGACCGATGACCGCGACTGCGCCGCGCTGACCTACCTCGCCCGCCAGGGCGCCGGCCGGCGGCAGACAGAGGAGGCAGCCGTCGAGGAGCTGCGTGCTGCGGTCCGTCACCGCCGGGGACTGGTCGCTGACCGCAAGGTCGCCCAGCAGCGACTCCATGACCAGCTCAACGCGCTGTGTCCGGGCTTGTCGGCACCGGATGGCCACGCCACGACGCTGGGCCGCTCCCTGGCGATCGAACGACCGACCGGTCAGGCCGTGTTGGCGTGTGCGGTCGCGTTCGCCGGTCGGCCGCCGACGATGCGCTCACTGATCGCGAGGTCGCCCGGCCGGTTGAGGAAGGCGACCGCCGCGTACTGGGTACGGCGCTGGCGCGATTGCCTGCCACCACCAGCTGATGCCGAGCAGCGAGCCCAGCGGTTGGGACGCGACCTGGGCCGCTACCGAGCCCTGCTGGTCGACATCGCCGCGGTCGAGAAGGAGATCACGATCCTGCTCGCCCGCACCGACGGCCAGGTGCTGACCAGCCTGCCCGGCGTGGCGACCACCCGGGCTGCCGCGTTCGCCGCCCATAGCCTGCCGATCGCCCGGTTCCCCGACGCCGAGCACCTCTACTCCGCCACCGGGCTGGCACCGGCGATGTATGAGTCGGCCACCGTGCGACGGCGTGGACGGATCTCCCGCCAGGGTCTGGCCGAGCACCGCGATGCGCTGATGGGCATCGCCTGGGGCCTGTCGCGGTACTCACCGGCGTTCGCCGACCGCAACGCCGAGCTCCGCGCCCGCGGCATGGCGCCGATCCAGGCCCGCGTCGCCGTGGCGCGCAACGCCTGCCGCCTGACCTACCGCATGCTTGTCACCCAACAACCCTTCGACGAAGCGGCGTATCGTCGAGGACGGCTCAGCCGCGGACGGTGACGGCCACGTTAGCTATGCCGCTCGACGGCGCAACCTAGCTTGCCGCCCGTCCGCGCTGGGCCGCTCTTCCACGGCGCACACGAAAGCCTGCCCACCAAGGGCGCCTGATCAGCCTGCCGGCCACTCGGCGGCCCAGGCCGGACTCACTCAATTCCCGCTCCATCGCGAACCCAGCCATGCCCGCCCGAAACGCGCACGGCCGCTCTAGCGCGCCCACGCTCACTCTTGACTCCCAGCGCGAAAGCTAGAGCGACTCGAGCGCGAGGTAGATGTCGACCCGGTCGTCGAAGCGACCGAGATCGCGCCCGGTCAGCTCCTGCACCCGCTCGATCCGGTAGCGGACCGTGTTGACGTGCAGATGCAGCACCTCGGCGGCCCGCGTCCATGACCCGGAGCAGGCGAGGAAGGTTCGCAGGGTGTCGACGAGAGCGGTGCCGGCGCGCTCGTCGTGGTCGACCACACTGCCGAGCACCCGGAGTGCGTAGGCACGTCGTACGTCGTCGGGAACGGCCGCGAGCAGGAGCAGGTGCGAGGTGACGTCCTCGGAGCCGACGACCGAGACCGTGGCACCTCCCGCCTTCGCGGCGCGGGCGGCGAAGCGGGCCTCGTCAAGCGCGCCTGCGAGCGCACTGAGGTGAGTCGCGCTGCTGAGCCCGACCGCGACTGTCTGGTCGCGGCCCAGCCCGGTAGCGAGCCGCTCGAACCCGGGGCGGATACGGGCGTCGAGATCGGCGACCGCCGACAGCACCGCCACGGCACGTCCGTCCCGATCCGGTGCGACCAGCGCTGGACCGACCGTCAGCACGACGTCCTCCAGCAGCGCCGTCGCCGCGTCGGCGTCGTGGCCACCGGCATCGGCCGCAACCACGACGAGGGAGGTCTCGGGGTCGACCCCCGCCTGGCGTACGCGGCTGGCGACCTCGGGGAGCGGTGCCCCCGCAGAGACGAGGGCGAGCGCGTCCGCGGCGATCGAGCGTACGGCGCGCAGCCGCTCCTCGCGGCGGGTTCGGTCGAGCGCGACGATGGCCGCCAGGTCGCCGACGGCGTCGGCGGACTCGCGCGGCCAGTCACGGTGGTCGCCGTCGACCACCACCATCCACCCGGTGAGCCGGTGCCCCAGCCCGGAGCCGACGCCGAAGACGCTGTACGGCGTGCCGTCGACGGTGACGACGGCCGGCAGCACGCCTGCAGAGAGGAACTGGCGTACGACGGCGTCGATCACCTCCGTCGCCAGCGGTGAGGCGCCCTCGACCACGGTGCGGCCGGTCGGGGTCAACACACGACACTCGTGGCCGATCTCGCGTCCGATCCGGCTCGCCATCTCGTCCAGGCTGCGGCCGGCCGCCATGGATGCCAGCAGGTCGCGCTGGCGTACCAGCCCGGCCGACAGCCTGCTGCCGCTCTCGGCGGCTTCGACGGTGGCCAGGTGGTCGGTGACGTCCACGAACGCAATCCCCGGCGGGACCTCGACGAGCGTCACGGCATGCCGACGGCACGCGGCGACGAGGTCGTCGGGTGCCGGCCCGAACAACGCGGTGCCGGTGATCAGCGTCGTGACGCCGCGGTCGGCGATCGACCCCACGAAGATCTCGCTGTCCGCCGGTGTACGCCGCCAGGCGGCCTCGGTCAGGACCAGCTCACTGCCCGCGAGGTAGTCGCCCGGCTTCAGCAGGTCGGTCGTGACGACCCGGCTGAACGACCGCTCCAGCCCTCCTGGCGCTGCGTACCGCAGGCGCAGACCGAGGTGCGCGGTGTCCAACAGCTCCTGCACGAGCACGCGATCACCTCCGGTCGCGAACCTACCTCCGGCATCCGGTCGGTGGTTGACGTGACGCGAGGCGCGAGCCTAGGCTCTTTCCGTATTCCAAGAATGTTTTTCCGTATTTCGGAAAGAGGTTGGAGTGAGAGTCACTGGTTCCGCGGCTCCGGCGCTCGACCACTGGGATCGTGCCACCATCCGTGGGAAGGCCCACGACCCTGGAGACATCGACATGACGGACCTGGACCTGGTGATCCGCGCCCCCCGCGCCATCGTCGGCGGGGCTGAGGTCAGCCGCTGCCTGGGCGTACGCAACGGCGTGATCGTCGCGATCGACCCGCTGTCGTCCGAGGTGTCCGCCCCGATCGAGGTCGAGCTGGCGGACGACGAGGTGCTGCTCCCGGGTCTCGTCGACTCGCACGTCCACGTCAACGACCCCGGCCGTACCTCGTGGGAGGGCTTCACCAGCGCGACGAAGGCGGCTGCGGCGGGCGGCGTCACCACCGTCCTCGACATGCCGCTCAACAGCATCCCGCCGACCTGCGACGTGCCCGCACTCGAGCTGAAGCGGAAGACGGCGGCGGACCAGGCTCACGTCGATGTGGGATTCTGGGGCGGCGCGATCCCGGGCAACCTGGCCGACCTGCATCCGTTGCACGAGGCCGGCGTCTTCGGCTTCAAGTGCTTCCTGCTGCATTCGGGGGTCGAGGAGTTCCCGCCGCTCGCCAGGAACGAGCTCGAGGCGGCGATGAATGAGGTCGCCACGTTCGACGGCCTCCTGATCGTGCACGCCGAGGACAGCCACGTCATCGAGCAGGCGCCTGCCGCCCACGGCGTGTCGTACGCCGACTTCCTCGAGAGCCGACCGCGGGGCGCGGAGGATGCCGCCGTCGCCGAGGTGATCGAGCTGGCGCGGCGTACGCGCTGCCGCGTCCACATCCTGCACGTGTCCAGCGCCGACGTGCTCCCGATGCTGGCGTCCGCCCGGCGCGAGGGGCTGCGGATCACGGCCGAGACCTGCCCGCACTACCTCACCTTCGCGGCCGAGGAGATCCCGGCCGGCGCCACGCAGTACAAGTGCTGTCCACCGATCCGCGAGGCCGCCAACCGCGAGCGGCTCTGGGCGGGCCTGCGCAGTGGCGTGATCGACATGGTGGTGTCCGACCACTCGCCGTCCACCCCCGACCTCAAGGCCCTCGACACCGGTGACTTC
>JAFMQY010000263.1 GCA_017354415.1 Nocardioides sp. | reverse complement strand
AGGGTCGCCGCCAGCAGCCCCTGGACGCCGGCGATCGCGACGGACGACCAGCCGACCAATGGATAGCCGCCGACCTCGAACAGCACGGTCGCGGCCGCAGCAGCGGCCAGGTTGGCGACCAGGGCGGTCGAATGCGCCCACCCGATCAGCCCGGGGTAGCGCTCCGCCGCGCGGCGCTCGACCAGCTCGTCGTACACCAGCGACTCGAAGGTGCCGGACATCAGGGCGCTCGAGAGGCCCCAGCAGGCGAAGCCCACCGCGAAACCGGCGAAGTCCTGCCAGAGCATCCAGGACGAGAAGCCCGCGCCGTAGATCGCGGCCGACAGGACGAGCAGGCGGCGGCGGTCGAAGGTGTCAGCCCAGGCGCCCGACGGCACCTCGCACACGAAGGACGTCACCGACCAGACGATGAAGAGCAGCGAGATCTGCACGCTGTCGACGCCGTGGTCGGCGAACAGCAGCGCGTACACGCTGTACAGCGGGACCAGGTCCCGCGAGGCGTGGTAGGCCAGCACGCGCGGCACGAAGCCGTCGCGCCGGTCTCCCACCGTGAGTCAGATGTGGCCGGAGAAGTGACGCATGCAGGCAGGCTAGACGGGCCGCCGGGTGGGCGCCACCGGGTTCGGTGCGGGCGGCTCAGGCGATCACGATGAGGGTGACCGCGACCGCGCCCGTGCACAGGCCTGACAGCTGTCTCCGGTCCGGGTGCTCGTGGAGGAGCAATGCGGCGAGGATGACGGTGACCCCGGGATACAGCGCGGCCAGCACTGCCGCGACGGTGAGCAGGCCGGTCTGTGCCGCCAGGAAGTACAGCGAAGTGGCGAGCAGACTGAGCGCGCCGGCAGCGAAGGCGGGAGACCACGAGCGAGCGTCACCGCCGCGCCACGACGTACGAAGTGCCACGACAGCGGCGGCCACCAGAAGCAGGGCGGTCGACTGGGACACCGCCACCGGCCAGAGCCCCGACTGGTCGTCGGCGCGTTCCAGACCGATGAACTCGAGGGCGAAGCCGGCACCGGAGACGAGGCCGTCGCTGACCCCTGTCCGCATTCCGGAGCCGGACGCCGGCGCGCTGGCCATGAGCCAGATCGCAGGCATGGCCAGAACGATGCCGGCCAACCCCGAGGGCGGCAGACGCTCGCCCAAGGCTGCGCCCACGACGGCGGGGATAGCGGCGGTTCCGACCGCAGAGAGCGGTCCAGCCACGGCCATCTGTCCCCGGCCGTATCCGCGGTACAGGCCGCTGGCGCCGGTCGCAGCGCCGACACCTGCGGCCAGTGCCCAGACCACGGCGGTCTCCGTGGGGTGACGTCGGCCCAGAGCCACCAGGCCCCACGCACCGGTCGCGGACACGGCCAGGCTGGCGAGCGTCACCCACCAGAAGCTGAGGCGCCGCGACGCGACCCCTGCCAAGAAGTCGCACAGCCCGAACGCGGCCGCCGAGCCCAGGCCGAGCAGAGCGCCGGACTCCATGGCCATGCTCTACGCCGACGGATCCTTTCGTCAGGCGAAGGACTGCAGTCGGCGCAAATGGTCGAGGCTCGGGAAGTTGTCCTGGCTGACCTTCTCGATCAGGAGGCTCGTGTACTCCTCCACGTCCTCCGGCTGCATCATGAACTCGAGCATGTCGAGATGGGTCGCGGACGGGAACGTGTCATCACGCACCTTGTCCATGAGTAGCTGGAAGATCTGGGCGTGCAGGTTCTTGCCGTTGCCATTGTCGTCCGCCATGGTGCTCCTCCCATCAGGAGTACTTCCAGTACCCCTGCGCCGATGTCCGAAACGGCCAGCACGCCGTCCGACCTTGCCACGCGGTTGCCCGTGGCCGCTTAGCCCGAGGTTGCGTCGCCGGCCACGGCCAGGTCGGTCACGGCGGACGTGTTGAGCTCACCGGTGGTAGCGGATGGGTTGTCAACACTGAGATCGACCGCGGCGATCAAGCCGTACTCGATGGCGGTCGCAGCAGGGCTCACGCGGGGCGAGGCAAGGTCGATTCCGTTCAGAATGATCCCCGCGGGCCGAACGAGCGTGACGTCCGCCGGAACGCTTGGCGGGTCGGGGTTGTCCCCGCCCGTGGGGTTGCCGAGCGCCACGACTGCACCGAGGGTCGCGAGCGCCCCGGCGGTGGCCGCGGCCACGCAGGTGGTGATGGTCGTCAGCTGGCCCATAGTGGCGTCCTTCGCGGTCGGGTGTGCCACGGCCAGACCGCCGTGACTCGCCTGTTCCCGGAGTTCGTCGCCGCAGGGCGTGCGGATGGGGGGTGGCACGCGAGCGAGCACCCCGAGCTCATGGGTGACCGGGGAGGTGGCGGTGCTGGGGAGGGTGACCAGGAGCCCACCGTCACCAGCACGAATCAATTGCAGGAACCGCAACCACCCACGACTGGACACCCGAAAGCCTCGGCCGGATGGAGCACCTGCGGTGGTTTCGAGACGGGCGCGGGGCGCCCTCCTCAACCACCGATGGGCGTGCGTTTCGAGACGGGCGCGGGGGGCGCCCTCCTCAACCACCAGCCCGAGCCTCAGGCGGTGGGGGAGCCGCGGAAGATGTCGGGTTCGAGGTAGATCACGCGGGCCTCCGGCTCGGCGTCCCGGATGGACGCCTCGGCGGCGTCGATCGCCTCCGCAATGTCAGAGGCCGTGGCGGTGGGCGGGACCGCGATCTTGGCGGCGACCAGGATCTCGTCGGGGCCGAGATGAAGCGTCTTGAGGTGCACGATCCGGTCGATCCCGGCAGTCTCTTCCAAGGCCGCGGCGATCTTCTGCTCGGAGGCCGCCGACGCCGACTCACCGATCAGCAGGCTCTTGGTCTCGATCGCGAGCACGACCGCCACCGCGACGAGCAGCAGTCCGATCATGACGGTTCCGGCGACGTCGAACCACAGGTTCTGGGTGATCAGCGACAGCCCGACCCCGAACAGCGCGAAGACCAGGCCGATCAGGGCGGCGAAGTCCTCGAGCAGGATGACGGGTAGCTCGGGCGCCTTGGCACGGCGTACGAACGCCGGATACGACACGCTCCCCTTGACGTGCCCCGTCTCCCGGATCGCGGTGCGGAACGACAGCGACTCCATCACGATCGCCGCCACGAGCACCAGGATCGGCACCCACCACCAACGACTGTCCAGGAGCGAGCCCTCGGGATGCCCGTGGGTGGCGTGGAGCTCGTGTCCCTTGTGGTACGCCTCGTACAGCGCGAACAGACCACCCACGGTGAACAGCACGATCGAGACGATGAAGGCGTAGATGTAGCGGACGCGGCCGAAGCCGAAGGGATGCTCGGCGGTCGGGAGGCGCTGTGCCCGGCGGCCGCCCAGCAGGAGCAGCAACTGGTTCCCGGAGTCGGCCACGGAGTGGATCGCCTCGGCCAGCATCGAGGACGCCCCGGTCAGCAGGAACGCCAGGAACTTGGTGACCGCGATCCCGGCGTTCGCCAGCAGCGCAGCGACTACCGCCCTGGTGCTGCCTTCCGTCGACATGCGCTGCAGGGTATCGAGAAACCCGGAGCGTCAGTCGTCGACGAGACCGAGACGGAGGTACTCCGCGCCGTACCGTCCGCTCAGCACGAGCGAGGCATAGCGGGCGAGCTCGGTGTCCGCCTCGGTGGTCACCGTCTCCACGCGTACGCCGTGCTCGGCGGCCGCCGCCTGGAGCCGACCGCGATCCTCGCGGACCACCGGGTCGTCGGCTCGGTCGTCGAAGACCAGGAGCATCGGACGCGGCTCTCCCCCTCCCCCGGCGAACGGGTCGTCGAAGACGTCCCGGGGCCGAGCCGCCTCGATCAGCGGGAGCAGGTGCTCGGCATCGCCCGCGATTGCCGACCGTCCGGATGCCCGGCGGATCGTCTCCGAGACCCGTCGGGCCGCGCGGGCCGCGAGGCTCGAGCCGCCCCAGACGATCGGGTTCGCGTCCGCCAGGGCGATCGCCAGCACCTTCCCGGGGTTCACGGCGAGGTCACGGTGTGGGGAGCAGGCGATCGCGACCTCGTCCAACGCCGAGGCCACGTCCGCGTGGTCGGCACGCGGCCCGAGGTCGACCCGGTCGAGATACTCCAGTACGACGACCGCGGTGGCCAGCTGGTCGCGAGTCACGGTGGGCACCAGGGTCGACCACCGCCCCTCGGCGTGCTGGGCGACCAGCGACCCCTCCGGGCAGGCGACCACGACCTGGCATCCGCGGCGTACTGCCTCGGCGACAGCGGCCGCGGTGGCTCGGTCGGATCCGTCCGGGGCGAGGACGACGACCAGGTCGAGCCCTCCCGCCCAGCCTGGGAGCGCCGGGCCGGGCCAGGCGACGAACGGCACCGGGCACCACGGCTCGAGCACCGCACGGAGAAGCCGTGAGTCCGGACCTGCGGCGACGATGGCCCGGGGGCGTGCGG
>JAFMQY010000140.1 GCA_017354415.1 Nocardioides sp. | reverse complement strand
AGCCGGGACCTGCACTTCCGGGTGCCAGTCGATAACCTTCACCCATGTCCGAGTCACGGGGGACACGCTGGCTGGACGCCGAACAGCAGGCGTCGTGGCGCGCGTTTGTCGTGGGTCTGACCCTGCTGCTCGACCGGCTCGACGCCGACCTGCAGCATGAGTTCAACCTGTCCCTGACCGAGTACGAGATCCTGGTGCGCCTCTCGGAGCGGCCCGAGCGTTCGATGCGGATGGCGCAGCTGGCCGACTCTCTCGCACACAGCCGCTCCCGGGTCACCCACACGGTCGCCCGGATGCAGAAGGCCGGGCTCGTGGTGCGCTCGACCTCGCCGGAGGACGGCCGGGGGATCGTCTGCACGCTCACCGACCGCGGGCAGGCGCTGCTCGTCGAGGCCGCGCCCGTGCACGTCCACGGCGTGCGTGACTACCTCGTCGACCTGGCCACGGCAGAGGACTTCGCCGCGCTCGGCCGGGTGATGAACGCGGTCAGCGACCGCCTGGTCGAGGGCCACCCCGAGGCGGACATCCGGCCCTGACGGCCGATCGCCGTCTCCGGCCTCGCAACGTCAGTCGCGGGTGAGCCGGCGATGCGTGACCCGGTGGGGTCGCGCCGCCTCGAGCCCCAGCCGCTCGATCTTGTTCTCCTCGTACGCCGCGTAATTGCCCTCGAACCAGAACCACTTCGACGGGTCCTGCTCGTCGCCCTCCCAGGCCAGGATGTGCGTCGCGATCCGGTCCAGGAACCAGCGGTCGTGGGAGGTGACCACCGCACAGCCAGGGAACTCCAGGAGCGCGTCTTCCAGCGACTGCAGGGTCTCGACGTCGAGGTCGTTGGTGGGCTCGTCGAGCAGGAGGAGGTTGCCGCCCATCTTGAGCGTCAACGCGAGGTTCAGCCGGTTGCGCTCGCCACCGGACAGGATCCCCGCACGCTTCTGCTGGTCGGGACCCTTGAACCCGAACGACGCGACGTAGGCCCGCGACGGCATCTCGAAGTTCGCGACCTTGATGAAGTCGAGTCCGTCCGAGACCACCTCCCAGACGTTCTTGTTCGGGTCGATGCCTCCGCGGCTCTGGTCGACGTAGGAGATCTTGACCGTTTGGCCGACCTTCAGGTCGCCGCCGTCGGGCTGCTCCTCCCCCACGATCATGCGGAACAGGGTCGTCTTGCCGACGCCGTTGGGTCCGATCACACCCACGATGCCGGCGCGGGGCAGGGTGAACGAGAGATCGTGCATGAGGGTGCGACCCTCGAAGCCCTTGCTGAGCCCGTGTGCCTCCAGCACGACGTCGCCCAGGCGCGGACCGGCGGGGATGTTGATCTCCGCGGTGTCGATCTTGCGCATCCGGTCGGCCTCGGCCGCCATCTCCTCGTACCGCGCCAGACGTGACTTGCTCTTCGCCTGCCGCGCCCTGGGGTTGGAGCGCACCCACTCCAGCTCGCGCTCGAGCATCTTCGCGCGCTTGGCGTCCTTGAGGCCCTCGACCTTGAGGCGCTCCTTCTTGGTCTCCAGGTAGGTGGAGTAGTTGCCCTCGTACGGGTGGGTCTTGCCCCGGTCGAGCTCGAGGATCCACTGCGCGACGTTGTCCAGGAAGTACCGGTCGTGGGTGACCGCCAGCACGCAGCCGGGGTACTTCGCGAGGTGACCCTCCAGCCACTGCACCGACTCGGCGTCGAGATGGTTGGTCGGCTCATCGAGCAGCAGCAGGTCGGGCTGCTGAAGCAGCAGCTTGCACAGCGCGACCCGTCGACGCTCACCACCGGAGAGGTTGTCGACCAGCGCGTCGGACGGCGGGCAGCGCAGGGCGTCCATCGCCTGGTCCAGGCGGCTGTCGATGTCCCACGCGCCCGCATGCTCGAGCTCGGTCTGGAGCTCGCCCGTCTCCTTCATCAAGGCGTCCTGGTCGGCGTCCGGGTCGCCCATCTCCATGTAGGCGTCCTCGAGGCGCTTCATCTTCGCCTTGATCTCGTGCACCGCCTCCTCGACGTTCTCGAGAACGGTCTTGCCCTCGGTCAGCGGCGGCTCCTGCTGGAGCATGCCCACAGTTGCCCCGGGGTCGAGGATCGCGTCGCCGTTGTTCGGGTGCTCGAGACCCGCCATGATCCGGAGCAGGGTCGACTTGCCGGTGCCGTTCGGGCCCACGACGCCGATCTTGGCTCCGTGGAGGAACGACAGCGTGACGTTGTCGAGGACCACCTTGTCGCCGTGCGTCTTGCGCACGTTGCGCAGGGTGAAGACGAAGTCAGCCATGATCCGAAACCCTACGGGGCGGACGGGCGAATCGCCGGATCGGGGCGACCCCCGCGACAGCGCGGGGCCTGGGCCCCGGCAGTCGGACCGACGTCAGGCGGCGTGCTCGGCAGTCGCCTCCCGTCCGGTGCCCCCGACGGTGGCGACCTGCGGGCCGGTCTGCCCCTCGTCCACCGGCTCGGTCGCCGGCACCGTGGACAGCTTGCGCCGGGAGAAGGCGCTGGTGCCGCGGTTGAGGTCGTGCCCGACGAAGGCTGCCTCGACCTCGAAGGAGGTGACCTCCAGGCCGACCTTGTTGGTCCAGACGTGGGCGCTGAGCTTGCCGTGGACGATCACCGGGTCACCACGACGCAGCGAGCGATCGCAGTTCTCCCCGAGGGCTCGCCACGCATTCACGGTGTACCACTGGGTGTCGCCGTCCTCCCACGTCCCGGTCTTGCGCTGGTAGCGCCGGGGGGTGCTGGCCACCCGGAACGTCGCCACCGGCACCCCGCCGGCGTCGCGCAGGGCCACATCGCCGCCCAGCCACCCGGACAGCGTCACAAAGGTCTCGTTCATCGCAATCTCCTCGTTCGGATCGTTCGTGTCACCGAGCCTCGGCAGGGGCGCCGACAGCATCAGGCACCGAGGAGAGGAGCTGTGGACCAGGATGGCGTGAGCGTCGCTTGTGGACGGCGAACGGCTCATGCGAGGACGCGGGCCAGCCCCTCGCGGACGGTGTCGTACGCCGTGAGCTCGGCGCGGACCGGAGCCACGACCAGCTCCTCGGCGACGCCGCCGATGGCCGAGCGCAGGCGGTGGTCGGCGGTGCGCGCCCGCGACCGAGCGGTCGCGGTGACCAGGAATCGGCAGAGGAGGGCGAGCAGCACGCCGAGCACGAACCCGCCGATCAGCAGCAGCACCGGCACCGGAAAGCCCGCGACGTCGGGCGTGTTCGTCGGCCGGTCCACGCCGAACCACGGGTCGGCGAGGAGCACCGCGGACCACACCAGCCCGGCAGCAGCCACGAGCAACAGGAGCCACTGCAGGGCTCGCACCAACCCGGCCCAGATCGGCATCCGCGCGACGTTCAGGTCGGTGGCCGTCAGTGCGGCGTCGAGCCGGTCGCCGAGGTCGGGCAGCCGGGCGACGGAGGCCCGGCGCACGGACTCCGCCCACGGCCTCGCCAGCGGTGCGGACACCTCGTCGGCGACCGCGCGCACCTCGGCGTCCACCCGGGCCCGCTCGACCTGCGTGGGCGCCGGGAGCGACGTGCGCCCCCGGCCGATGAACTGCGAGCCGTCCTTGCCGAGGTCGAGGTGGAGCCGCTTGAGCGGGTCGGGCCTCAACCGGGAGAGCCACGACGTGATCGGCCAGCCCGTGGCGCGCCTCCCCCGCATCCGGGTGGAGCTCTCGACGGCGTCCACGACGGTCGGGACCCCGGCCGCATCCGCGAACGCGTCCTCCAGTGCGGCGATCCGCTCCTTCGAGAGCTCCGGATGGGTGGTGCTCCCGCTCGCCTCCTGCAGCCGCGACGCGGCGGACCGAAGGTCGGCCTCCATCCGCGACCGGGTGACCTTCTTGGCCTGCACGCGCCGGGCGATCTCGTCGCGCAGGGCGTCCATTCCTTCGCCCGTCACGGCGCTCGTGGCCAGCACCGGGACGCCGACCAGGCCGTCGGCGTCGACGAGGCGTCGTATGTCGTCGAGCATCGCCTGCCGACGGTCCATGGGGACCTCGTCGAGGTGGTTGAGGACGACGAGCATCACGTCCCGGTGTGTGGCCAGGGGCGCGAGGTAGCGGCCGTGGACGGCGTTGTCGGCGTACTTCTGCGGATCGAGCACCCACACCATGAGGTCGGTGAGCTCGATCAGCCGGTCCACCTCGAGGTGGTGAGACACCTCCGTGGAGTCATGGTCGGGCAGGTCGAGCAGGACGACGCCCTGAAGCGCGCGGTCCTCCTTGCCGAGGTCGAGGAGGGAGTCCCGCATGATCTGATGGCGCGGGGCGATGCCGAGCCACTCGAGCAGCTCCGGCGCACCGTCCTGCCCCCACACGCATGCGGTCGCCCACGCCGTGGTGGGACGGCGTACGCCGACCGAGGCGAGCTCGACCCCCGCCAGCGCGTTGAACGTCGACGACTTGCCCGACCCGGTCGCACCCGCCAGCGCGACCACGGTGTGCTCGGCGGTGAGGCCGAGGCGGGTCGACACCCGCCCGGCCGCCGCTTCGGCGTCGTCGACCACACGGTCGTCGAGGCGACCCCGGGCCGCCCCACAGGCTCGCTCGAGGGCCTCGATCCGGGCGCCGAGATCCGAGCCGCGAGAAAGGAGCCTCTTGGCCCCGTCCACCAAAGAGGTCATCGTCTCCCTCGAAAAAGCACGGATGTCGTCTCCGAGCCTAGGACACCTTGATCCACGCCCGGCCTGCTGCGCGCCGCCCGGAGCGCACCCTAGTGGGAGTGGCTTCCGCTCCGTTCGACCCCGGCGTACCGCAGGTCGTCGACGGCGCGCGCGGCGTTGCGCACGCGGTCCGCCGCCTCGGGGTCGATGCCGAGGCTGGCGAGCAGATCGAGGTACCGGTGGCGCTCCTCGTCGATCAGCGCGCGGATGCGCACCTCGAGCTTGCGCCGGGCCTGCTCGGCGAGGGAGCGCAAGGCCTGGTCGCCGAAGACCGCCTCCAGGAGCTTCTGGCCGAGGAGGGCGCTGCCGGCGGCGATGCCGACCTCGGCACCGGTGAGGCCGGCGGTGCCGGCGAAGACCACGACCATCAGCGAGACCCCGAGCCCGTTCACGCCGTAGGCCAGGAAGCGCGCGGTGCTGCGCTTGTCGGCACCTTCGTTGCGGACCAGCTGGAGCACGTCCTGCTGCCAGTCCCGGACGGCCCGTTCGGCATTGCGCCGCAGCCCGCGCGAGGCACGTCCGAGGTCCTCGCCGACGTCGGACAGGAGCTCCTGGCCTTGGGCGACGCTCTCCCAGGACGCCTCGGCGCGCTCGGCGGCAGCCTCGGCGTGCTCGAGGATCAGGGTCTCGAGGCTCGACTCGACCGCAACACTGACCCGCTCGGCCTGCTGCGGCTTCCCCTTGAGGGCATTGACCACCCGGTCACGCAGCCGCCCGACTTTCGCCTCGAGCGACCGCAGCAGCTCCCCGGTACCGACGAACTCCTGCCATCGCACGAGCACCTCGCCGCGGAGCAGGGTGCCGTCGGCGGTCGCCTCGAGGAGCCTGCGGAGCTCGTCGTCGTACGCCGCGTCGGCACTCGCGCGGAGTCGCTCGGCCGCCTGGGACTGCTCGACGCACCCGTCGGCGACCGTGTGTGCCCGGCGCGTCAGCGAGCGGACCGCGCCTTCGAGGGTCTGCTCCACCATCGCCGCCCTCGCCTCGGCGTCACCGCCGAGGTCGGTGAGCCAGCGGCGGATCTCCGCGACCTCGCGTGGCGCCAGCAGACCGTCGTCACCGAGGGCGACCTCGTTGACCACGAACAACGGAGAGTCCTTGAGACCCCTGGCCGCCAGCATCCGGGCCAGATGACTGGCGACGGTTTCGACGGCATCCGACGGGGTGCGGTCGAGCACGATCGCGACGGCGGCGGAGCGCTCGGCCGCCTGGCGCAGGAACCCCCACGGCACCTGGTCGGCGTAGCGCGCCGCAGACGTGACGAACAGCCACAGGTCGGCCGCCGCGAGCAGCTGTGCGGCGAGGTGACGGTTGCTCTCCTCCACCGAGTCGATGTCGGGCGCGTCGAGGATGGCCAGGCCCTGAGGGACCACGTCCATCGGCACCAGCTGGATGGAGTGCGGGTCGTGCGTGGGTTGGCTGACGCGCTCGAGATCAGGCAGCAGCCGCTCGGCGCCGAACCAGTCCGCGTCCGCGGGGTTGTGCACCAGCACCGGCGAGCGGGTGGTCGGGCGCAGGACGCCCGACTCGGTGACGACTGCGCCGACCAAGGAGTTCACCAGGGTGGACTTGCCGGCGCCGGTCGAGCCGCCGACGACGGCCAACAGCGGTGCCTCGAGGGTGACGATGCGCGGGATGACGTAGTCCTCGAGCTGGTCGACCATCTCGTCGCGGGCGGCGCGCTGCTCGTCTGCTCCCGGCAGGCCGAGCGGGAGCGCGGCCCCCTGCAGCGCGGCACGCAGCCGCACCAGGGCGGTCACCATCTGCGACCCTTCCGCGTACACGGTCATCGGATCGGCACCACCTGTCCCGGGAACGCGATCGACGGGCGGATCGCACTGATGCGAGCTACGTAGCCGCGGCCACGCTCCACGAAGTCCGGCGGGGGTACGCCGCGCAGATAGCGGCTGTGCAGGAACCCGAGCTCGACGACGGCCTGCTGGTACTCCTTCATCGCCCGCTCCGCCGCCGGTCCGCCGGTCGCACGAGCGAAGGCGCGGCTACGACGGCGGGCCTCGAGGTCGACGACCCAGGCGATGTCGGTGGCCGGGAGCAGCCCGCGCCGGGCAGCATCGGCCAGGGCACCGGTCAGCATCCGGCCCTCGGCCCGGCGTACCCAGATCGCGAGGGCCACAGCAGCGAGGAACGCCGGCGCCATCAGGATCAGGTAGACCGAGATGAAGTTGCCGGGCGCGAAGACCGTGGCGGTGTTCCAGATGGAGTGCGCAGCCACGGCGCAGCCGTACCCGGCGAGCGGCGCCACGAGCCTCGTGCTGCGGCTGCGGGAGTTCACCGCGATCCCGACGCCGATGCCGGTGCAGGCCGTGAACAGAGGGTGGGCGAACGGGCTCACCAGACAGCGGAGGATGAACGTGCCGGTGAGGCCCTGGACGCCGCCGGGGCCGACGCCGTCGGTCCCGTCGTAGGCGCTGGCGAGGTACAGGATGTTCTCGGTGAAGGCGAAGCCGACCCCGACCATGCCGGCGTACACGATGCCGTCGAGCACCCCGTCGAGCTCCGCGCGCCGCCACCACAGCAGGAGCAGGAGGAACAGTCCCTTGCTGGCCTCCTCGATGACGGGTGCGCCGACCGAGAGCATCTGGTTGTTCGTGATGCCGCCGACGAACCCTCCCACGCCCTCCAGCAGCAACGCGATCCCCGTCGCGACGAAAACGCCCCAGAGGAGACCGCTGACGAGCAGCCAGCGCGGCTCCGGCTCGTAGCGGTCGAGCCAGAGCAGGCACGCGATCAGCGGCCCGACGGGGACGGCGGCCAGCAGGGCCGCGAGGATCGTCACCCGCGGGGCGCTGGAGAGTCCGACGATCAGGGTCATCGGAACGGCGCAGAGCAGCACCAACACCGTCACCACGACCGTGAAAGCGGCGTTGCCGCGAGGGGCAGCGACCATGCCGGAAGGCTATCGGAACGCTCGTCTTCCCCTTCGCGGCCGCGACTCGCCGCGGCGTAGTCTGGCGCGCGTGAACGAAGACACCGAGCAGCCCGGCGAGCCGACACCCGAGACCGTGCTCCACACGGAGTCGCACGATCCCGCCGTCCCCGAGGCCTATTCGCAGTTCATGCGCCAGGGCTGGGGTGACCGCGAGCTCGACCTCCCACCCCACCCGATCACGTCGTACGCCGCGGCTCGTCGGCAGCGGCTCGCCGAGGCTTTCCCGGGTGAGCGTCTGGTGCTGCCCGCCGGTGGCTTCAAGGTGCGCTCGCACGACACCGACTACCGGTTCCGCTCCGACACGGCGCACACGTACTTCTGCGGCAACCAGACCAGCGATGCGGTGCTCGTGGTCGAGGACGGCGGGGCCGTGCTCTACGCGCGGCCCCGTTCCGAGCGGGACACCGACGAGTTCTTCCGCGACAGGCAGTACGGCGAGCTGTGGGTCGGGCGCCGTCCCTCACTGAAGGAGATCTCCGACTCCCTGGGTCTCGAGGTGCGGCACATCGACGACCTCGCCGGCGAGCTGGCCACCTCCGGGAAGACCCGCGTGCACCGCGGCGTCTCCGAGACCGTCGACCGCCTGGTCGCCGCGGACGAGAACCGCGACAACGACCTCGCGCGGGTGATCTCGGAGATGCGGCTGGTCAAGGACGAGTGGGAGATCGCCGAGCTACGCACCGCGTGCCACATCACGACCCTCGGCTTCACCGACGCGGTGGCCGAGTGGGACCGGGCCGTGGAGTTCGGCGAGCGCTGGATCGAGGGCACCTTCTTCCGGCGGGCCCGCGCCATGGGCAACGACATCGGCTACGACTCGATCGTCGGCGGCGGCCACCACGCGACGACGCTGCACTGGATCGACAACACCGGCCCGATCACACCCGGCGAGATCGTGCTGCTCGACATGGGCGTCGAGGGGCACAACCTTTACACCGCGGACGTGACCCGCACGCTCCCGGTCGACGGCGTCTACACGCCCCCGCAGCGTGACCTGTACGACCTGGTGTACGCCGCCCAGGAGGCGGGCATCGCGGCCGTGCGCCCCGGCGCGCCGTTCCTGGCCGCCCACAATGCCGCGATGAACGTGCTCGCGCACGGACTCGAGTCGCTGAAGCTGCTTCCCTGCTCGGCGGAGGAGGCGCTCGACCCGGAGTCGAGGGTGTACGCGCGGTGGACCCTGCACGGGGTCAGCCACATGCTCGGCATGGACGTCCACGACTGCGGCCAGGCAGCGCAGGAGGTCTACCCCAGGGGCGACCTCGCGGAGGGCATGGTGCTCACGGTCGAGCCGGGGCTGTACTTCCAGGCGGACGACCTGCTGGTGCCCGAGGAGATGCGGGGCATCGGCATCCGGATCGAGGACGACATCCTGGTCACCGCCGACGGCCGTGAGAACCTCTCCGCCTCACTCCCCCGCTCCTCGGCGGACGTGGAGGAGTGGATGGGCGCCACCCGCGGCTGATCGCGCGTTGCTCGTCACGCCCAGCGCTTCGGCCGGCGTCGGCCCGCAGGGCTGAGAAGAGGTCGGTCCGACCGCCCGGCCTCAGCCGAGATCGAGACGCTCCCCTGTCCCGCTCGGCTCGAGGTCGGGCAGACGGATCATCCGGAAGGAGGTGCCGAGGCCGACGAGCGACGCCAGGATCGGGATGGCCAGGCCGATCTGGAGGGCGAGCGGGCGGGTGTCGGTGTTGATCCGGATGATCTCGGCCTGGACGTCCGGCGGCTCGTGGGCCAGCTGGGCCTGGAGCTGGGTGTTGCTCATGACCTGGGCGTCGTCCTCGAGAGCCCGGGCGACCTGGTCCTGCTGGGCGGTCGTGAGCACATCGGAGCTGTCGGCCTTCGCGGTGAAGGTCGCTGAGAGTGCGGCGAGCATGATCGCCCCGGCGAAGGCCAGGCCGAACGACAGGCCGAAGGAGCCGGCCGCGGAGTTCACGGCGGCGGCCTCGCTGACCCGCTCCTCCCCGATCGGCGCCAACGTGTAGTTGTTCAGCTGCGAGACCAGCAGGCCCAACCCCGACCCGGCGACGATCAGCTCCGGGGCCAGCGCCCACCCCGAGTGAGCCCTCGGGACCACGACGACCACCGTCACCAGGCCGACCAGCAACAACAGGAACCCCCAGCGGATGATCCCGGCCGGTCGCCGGTCGGCGGCCTTGCGCCCGGCCAGCATCGACACCCCGAACATGCTCAAGGAGAGCGGAGCCAGCGACAGGCCCGCCTGCAGAGCGTTGTACTCCAGCACCATCTGCAAGAAGATCGGGAGCGTGATCATCGCGCCGCCGAGCGCGATCTGCTGCAGCATCTGGCTGGAGATCCCGAGCCGGAAGTGGATGGACGAGAAGAGCGCCGGGTCGACCAGGGCCGGCTTCGCGGCGCGCTTGCGGCGGACCAGCCAGTACGCCAGAGACCCGAGTCCGACCAGACCCACCGCGATCAGGGCGCCCACGGCCTCGCCGCCCTCCTGCCAGACCAGGATGCCGAGCACGAGCCCGCCCATGCCCAGCACGGACAGCGCCGCTCCGACCAGGTCGATCTCGCGTGGACCTGCGTAGGGAACGTCGCGCACGAGCCCGATCCCGGACAGCACGACCGCGATGATCACCGCCTCCATCAGGAACCCGACGCGCCAGGACAGGGCGGTGGTCAGGAAGCCGCCGATCAGCGGACCGACGGCCGCGGCGATCGCCGCCGAAGCACCGACCAGCGCGTACACCCGCTTCTGCGACGGGCCCGAGAAGTTACCGTGGATCAGGGCCTGCATGCCGGGCAACAGCAGCGCGGCGCCGATGCCTCCGATGACCGCCCAGAACACGATGATCGGCACGATGCTCTGTGCCAGCGTCATCGACACCGCCCCGACGCCGTACGCGCACAGGCCGAGCACGTAGGCGCGCTTGCGACCGATCAGGTCGGCCACCTTGCCGCCGATCAGGATGAACGCCGCCGAGACCAGTGCCTCCAGAGCGATCGCCGACTGCACGTCGCTCACGGTCGCGCCGATGTCCCGGACCACGGCCGAGATCGACACGTTCATCAACGACGTGTCGACGACCAGGACGAACATCGCCATGGCGAGCAGGATCGCGAGACGCCGGTTGAACGCCGGCTCCACACCGGTCTCCGGG
>JAFMQY010000037.1 GCA_017354415.1 Nocardioides sp. | reverse complement strand
CGGCGTTGCGGACCCGCTCGGCCGCCAGCGAGGCGGTGCCGCGCAGGCGCTCGCGCAGGCTGGACAGCCCGAACCAGGTGTCCTGCGCCCGCGACAGGGCCGGGAGATCCTCGCGCAGCGCGGCCTCGAGCCGCGCCTCCGCCTCGTGGGCGCTCGCGATCGCCGCCTCCACCTCCTCGCGGCGCTCGACCAGGATCGTCTCGTCGGCGAGCTCCTGCTCCAGCGCCGTCCGCGCGGTGACCAGGTCGTCCGCCAGGATCCGGGCTCGGGCGTCGCGGGCGTCTGCCTGCACCACCGCGGCCTTGCGCGCCACCTCGGCCTGCCGGCCGAGGGGCTTGAGCTGGCGGCGGATCTCGCTGAGCAGGTCGTTCAGCCGAGTCAGGTTGCCCTCGGTCGAGTCGAGCTTGCGGAGCGCCTTCTCCCTGCGCTTGCGGTGCTTGAGGACCCCCGCGGCCTCCTCGATGAACCCGCGCCGGTCCTCCGGCGTCGCATGCAGGATCGAGTCGAGCTGGCCCTGCCCGACGATCACATGCATCTCCCGGCCGATGCCGGAGTCGCTGAGCAGCTCCTGCACGTCGAGCAGCCGGCACGGCGTGCCGTTGATGGCGTACTCCGACCCGCCGGACCGGAACATGGTGCGGCTGATCGTCACCTCGGAGTACTCGATCGGCAGCTCGCCGTCGGCGTTGTCGATGGTGAGCAGCACCTCGGCCCGGCCGAGGGGGGGCCGGCCCGCCGTACCGGCGAAGATGACGTCCTCCATCTTGCCGCCGCGCAGGCTCTTGGCCCCCTGCTCGCCCATCACCCAGGCGAGGGCGTCGACGACGTTGGACTTGCCGGAACCGTTGGGGCCGACCACGCAGGTGACGCCGGGCTCGAACTGGAGCATCGTCGACGAGGCGAAGGACTTGAACCCCTTCAGGGTCAGGCTCTTCAGGTACAACGTGGCTCCTCAGATCGACGGCACATCGACAGCACAGCGGCGACACGGGTCGGACTGCAGGCGCGCGGACGAGCGGGGAAGTGCAGCGGGCCTCACCCTACCCAGCGCGACCCTCGATCCCCGGCATCCGGGCCGGTGTCGGGCGGGGTCAGAATCCGCCCGCGGCGAGCTCCTCGTGGATCGCACTCAACATTCCTTGGTACTGCCTGGTCAGCTCGCTGAACTGGGCGAACTCGGATCGGTACGTCTCGACGGCACGCCGCTGGAGGGCGTCCAGGCAGTCGATGCGGGCCAGCACCAGCGGCCGGATGTGGTCCTCGTAGAACCGGGACACCCACTCGGAGGAGTCCTTGAGCGCCGGCGCGGTGGCATCGGCGCGGAACAGCCGTTGCAGCAGGTCCGGACGGACGACGCTCACGCCGGTGCTCAGCAGGAGCGGCGTGAACACCATCGGATTGTTGACGTTGATGGTGTCGATCTCGGCCCAGCGCGGCTGCCGCCCGGACCGGCCGGGATCGAGCCAGTCCGCGAGGGCCGCATCGATGCGGTCGAGGTACGCCTCGTTGGTGGCTCGCTCCTCGGGGTGCGCACCGAGCCACCCCCGCCAGAAGCCGAGGTACTCCCGCACCCACTTCTCGGTCGCCCGGCGTTCACGCAGGCCGTCGAGGTAGAACGCCAGCAGCGCGGCCACGAACACCGAGACGAACGTCAGGCCGGCGTCGCCGAGCGTCACGAGCGGCGCCGGAGCCGGTCGCGCAGCACCATCAGCTGCTCGCGCTCGTGGTCGGTGAGGGAGTCCATGCCGCTGGCGCTGATCTTGTCGAGCAGCGCGTCGAGGGCCGCCTGGTCGCGGGAGACCGGCGCCGTCGGGGTCGGCCGCCACGGGCCCTGGACGACGGTCGGACCGGGCGAGGGCCGCTTCTGCCGCTTGGGCCGGTGGGTCCGGTGGAACGAGAGATGCGGCACGCGGCGCCACTCGGAGAGCAGCCCGAGGGACTTGGCGATGATCGCGGTGAGCAAGAGCCCGAAAGCGAAGTTCAGCAGGAGCAGCCAGTCGCGGGTACCGAGGTAGGTGATGAGCTGGAGGCCCACGATGACCGCGCCGATCACCCAACCCGGGATGTTGAAGAAGAAGCGCCGGAAGGGGTACTCGGCGATGAAGACCAGCAGCACCATCAGCTGCAGCTGGCTCAGCGTGGACAGCTGTCCGTACGACGTGCTGAGCTCGACCACGGCGACCCACAGCAGCCCGAGACCGACGGTGATGAGACCGACGAACCACAGCATCTTCCGCTTCCCGAGCAGCGACTCGATCTCGGTGCCGAAGTACCAGAACAGGAAGATCGCGATGATGTCCCACAGGGAGATGCCGGCGGGGTAGGAGATCGGCCAGGTCACGAGCCGCCACACCTGGCCGGAGACCACGGAGTCGGGGTCCAGCAGCAGGGCGCTCTGCACCGGCTTGCTGCCCGGCTCGAACGCCCACTCGATGATCGAGACCACGGCGAGAACCACCACGAACACCGTCGTGGTGACCTGGACGCTGCCCAGCCGGAACCAGCCGTCGTCGGACCCGCCACCGGGACGGGCCATCCCCCACCGCATGCTCACGGGGACACGCTAGCGGGCACGCTGTCGGGACGCCGCATGGATGTCGCTGTGCGAGCCCTGGTCACGGTGCGATCGCCCACGGGTCGCCCCTCACCGGACGCGCGTCAGCGCGCGAGAGTCCGCAGGGTGCGGGGCTCCACGACCTGTGATGCCGCGGGGCGGTGTGGTCTGCGCTGAGGCTTCGAGTGCTACCGGGACCCGTGGGTCAGACCGGCTGCATCTCGAGGTGCTCGGAGTCGAGGACTCGCTTCGCCTGCTCGACGGCGAGTCGGTCGTTCTCCTCCATCAGCCGCGTGACCAGCGTTTCCAGCTCGGCGATCCGGACTCGCAGCTGGTGGTTCTCGGCCGCAATCCGGAGTGGGAGGCCGCGATCCTGCTGGAGATGGCCGATCAGAGCCTTGGCCATGTGTTATGAGCCTTCCGACGTGGGAGACCCGCCGTACCTGGGGGGCCGTCTTCAAGGGTGACACCTAGGTGGGCATCGGTCAATGTCGGGTTGCGGCCCGTCGCCGACGAGGCACCGGTTGGCAGCGCGGACAGAAGAACGACGACCGGTTCATGAACTCGATCCGCCGGATCGGCGTCCCGCACCTGTCGCACGCCATGCCCTCGCGGCCGTAGACGTGTAGCGAGCGGTCGAAGTACCCGGACCGGCCGTTGATGTCGACGTAGAGCGCGTCGAAGCTGGTGCCGCCCTCGCCGAGCGCCGCCCCCATCACGACCCGCGCCTCGGACAGCACCCGCCGTACCTCGATCGGTCGGAGGCGCTCCCCCGGCCGGTCTCCGTGGAGCCGGGCGCGCCAGAGCGCCTCGTCGGCGTAGATGTTCCCGACGCCGCTGACCAGGGTCTGGTCGAGCAGCAGGCGCTTGATGCCCGCGCTGCGTCGACGCACCCGGGCTACGAACGCGTCCTCGTCGAACTCGGGGTCGAACGGGTCGCGGGCGATGTGGGCGATCTCGGGCGGGAGGTCGGCCCCGCCCTCGGAGACCGCCAGGCCGCCGAACATCCGCTGGTCGACGAAGCGCAGCTCGACCGGCTCGGCCGCCGAGTCGCCCGTCGCGATCCGCCGCTCGACGCACGGTGACAGCGCGAAGCGGACCCGGAGGTGACGCTCCTCGGGAAGGCCAGGCTGCTGGACCAGGAGCTGCCCGCTCATCCCGAGGTGGCCCAGCAGCGCGTCGCCGTTGTCGAGCGGGAGCCAGAGGTACTTGCCCCGGCGGCGGGCACCGTCGATGCGGCGGCCGGTCAGCGCGGCGGCGAACCCGGCCGGGCCGCGGTGGTCACGGCGGACCGGTCGGGGATGGAGGACCGCGACCGACTCGATCGTGCGGCCGACGACGTGACGCTCGAGCCCGTCCCGAACGGTCTCGACCTCGGGCAGCTCCGGCACGTCACTCGGAGGACGGCTCGTCGGGCTCGTCGGGCTCGGCGGGATCGGCGGGATCGGCGGGATCGGCGGGCTCGGCGGGATCGGCCGGCTCGGCGGGATCGTCCGGATCGGCGGGATCGCCGGGGTCCACCACGAGGGGAAGCCCGTCCGACACACCCAGCGACGCGGCCAGCTCGCCGTACGCCGTCTCGGCCGCGGCCTGCTCGGCCTCCTTCTTCGAGCGGCCGATGCCGTTGCCGTAGAGCTGGTCGCCCACCCGGACCTGGGCGGTGAAGGTCTTCATGTGGTCCGGGCCGTCGTCCTCGATGATGTACTCGGGGACGCCGAGCCCGTGCTCGGCGCACAGCTCCTGGAGCGAGGTCTTCCAGTCGAGGCCGGCGCCGAGCGCCGAGGCCGCCTCGATGAGGGGGTCGAACAGCAGGTGGACCACGGCGGCCGAGCTCGCGAGACCGCCGGACAGGTGCACGGCGCCGATCACCGCCTCGACGGTGTCGGACAGGATCGACGCCTTCTCGCGTCCCCCGGTGGTGTCCTCACCCCGGCCGAGCTTGATGTGGGCGCCGAGGCCGATCGAGCGGCCGACACCGGCCAGCGCCCGGGCGTTGACGACGGCCGCGCGCAGCTTCGCGAGATGACCCTCGGACAGGTCGGGGTGGGCGCGGTAGAGCGTCTCGGTGACGACCACGCCGAGGACGGAGTCGCCGAGGAACTCCAAGCGCTCGTTGGTCGGGAGACCACCGTGCTCGTAGGCGTACGAGCGATGGGTCAGCGCACGCTCCAGCAGCTCGGCATCCAGGGTGGGATCGCCGAGAGCTTCGCGGAGAGGTGCGTAGTTCAGCGGACCGGCGCCAGTCTCAGAGGACCTGGCGACGGTCACCGCGCGCGCCGTACTGGCCGCAGGTCCCGCAGGCGCGATGCGGGAGGTGCTTGGCACCGCACGCGGGGTTGGCGCAGGTCACCAGCGCGGGGGCGGTGGCCTTCCACTGTGAGCGCCGGTGGCGGGTGTTGCTGCGCGACATCTTCCGCTTCGGGACTGCCACTGTTCTCTCCTACGTCGGTCGGCCCGCCGTTCGGCACGGCCGGCTGGTGCGTCTGGTTCAGTCTTCCTGCTCGGGCTCGGCCAGTGCCGCCAGGGCCGACCACCGCGGGTCCACCGGCGCGTCGTGCGCGTGGTCCGGGTCGTCCGCGAGCCGGGCCCCGCACTCGGGGCACAGTCCGGGACAGTCGTCCTGGCACAACGGCTGGAACGGCAGTGCGAGCACCACCGCTTCCCGCAGCAGGGGCTCCAAGTCGACGAGGTCGTCCTGCAGCATGCTGACCTCGAGCTCCTCATCCGGATCGACGTCCTGGTCGTCGTACACGAACAGCTCCTGGAACCGCACCTCGATCTCGTCCGAGATCGGCTCCAGGCACCGTGCGCACTCGCCCTCGAGCCCGGCTCGCGCCGTACCCGTGACCAGGACGCCCTCCATGACCGCTTCCAGCCTCAGGTCGAGCTCGACCGGAGAGCCTTTGGGGACTGCGAGGACCTCGATGCCCAGATCTGCCGGGGCCTGAACCGTCCGTGTCACCTCGCGCTGGGACCCCGGGCGGCGACCGAGCTCGCGGGTGTCGAGCACGAGCGGCGCTCTCGGGTCCAGTGTGCTCAGGGCTTCACTTCCGGATCGGGACTCTGCAGATCGTCTCGTATCGTATCGGGCCAGGTCAGACCCGCAAAATCTGGTTGCGGAGGCCCTTGCGGCCGGACCTGCAACCGGCAGGGCCAATTCATCGAGCCGCGAGGGCCAACTCAACGAGCCGCGAGGGCCAACTCAACGAGCCGCGAGGGCCAACTCAACGAGCCGCGAGGGCCAACTCAACGAGCGAGGCGAGCCCGGAGCTCGGCGTGCACGAAGTCGGGGACGAACGCCGAGACGTCGCCACCGAAGCCGGCGACCTCCTTGACCAGCGACGACGAGACGAATCCGCGCTCGGGACTGGTCGGGAGGAAGACCGTCTCGACCCCGGTCAGCGAGGAGTTCATCTGCGCCATCTGCAGCTCGTAGTCGAAGTCGCTGGCCGCCCGCAGCCCCTTCACGATCGCGGCGATGTCGTGCTCGGTGCAGAACGTCGTCACCAGGCCCGCGAAGCCCTCGACGGTGACGTTGGGCAGGTCGGCGCAGGCGCGGCGCAGCATCCCGATCCGCTCGTCGGCGGTGAACAGGCGGTTCTTGCTGACGTTCGTGCCGACCGCGACCACGACCTCGTCGAACAGCGTCGAGGCACGACGGACGATGTCGAGGTGCCCGTTCGTGACCGGGTCGAACGACCCGGGGCAGACGGCGCGGCGCACGAGGCCTCCCTCCGACGGCTGTGGCGGCTACGGGTGGGCGGCGTGAACGTACCAGAGCACGGTCTCGCCGTACTTCTTCTTCCGGCTGTCGCTGAACCCGTCGGGCCACTCCGGCTCGGGGCCGCGCGAGCCACGCTCGACCACCACCATGGCACCGGGCACCAGCCACCCCTGGGTGAGCAGCGCCTTCAGATCGGACGTGAGGTCTCTCTCCGCCTGGGCGTACGGCGGGTCGAGGAACGCCACGTCGTACGGCGCGGCGGGGCTGCGGGCCAAAGTGCCGGCCACCGACCCGGCCACGACGTTGGCGCGAGCGAAGCCGAGCTCGTGGGCGTTGGCGCTGATCGTCCGCGCCGCCCGGCGGTCGGACTCGACCATCGTGACCACCCCGGCGCCACGCGACCACGCCTCGAGCCCGACGGCACCGGAGCCGGCGTACAGGTCGAGGAAGCGCAGACCGCTCAGCGACCCGCACCACGACTCGATGGCGGAGAAGAGCGCCTCACGGACCCGGTCGCTCGTCGGGCGGGTGTTCACCCCCCGTGGCGTCGAGATCCGCCGCCCTCCGGCAGTTCCCCCGATGATCCTGGTCATGGCCGAGCCGGTGTCCCGAGTTCCTCGCTACGCGCCGTCATGATTCTCCATGCAGTGCTCGTCGCTCACGGGTTACGACGGGCCTGACGACTGCACGCCGCTGACCTGCGCAAACCCGTACGCACCGACCCTGTTCGACGGCACGCGACGCACATTCTTGCGGACTCCGTGCGAACTGCGCACCCGCGGCATGGTGAGGGCCACTCCCTCACGGCGCTCGGGGTGGTGGCGCGCCGACCGGGTGGACCAGGGCGCTACTCGTCGTTCTCGCCGTGCTGCGAGGCCTTTCTCCGCTCGAGCCGCCAGTGGATCTCGTGGGTGTCGGGGTGACGCCACTCGCGCATCCGGTACTCGAAACCGGGTAGCAGAACGATCGGGATCGGATCGGGCGACGCGGGGGCGACTGCCCCCTTCACGATCTTGGCGTCCGCGGGGATGAACGGGGACTGTGCGGGGATCGGCTCGGTCACGATCTCCACCGGCTCGCCGTACGGGCGTGGCATGGCGGGAAAGTAGCACAGCACCATCAGACTTGAGGCTTATCAACGATTGAGAATCGTGATACTTCTCGAATAGGTCCTCAACAGTGGCCGGAGCAGGTGCGCTCCGAGCAACTCGACCATCACCATCGATTGCACTCCTCCCGATGTCACTCTTGGCCGCTGCGAGCTATGGAGCTTGCTCGGCGGCCTTGAATACCATGGGACTCCGAGATGCTTCACAGCTTCGGGGACGACGATGGCTGAGCGATGATCCGGCTCCTGTTCTGGCTGTTCTGGCTCTACGTCCTGTTCAGCCTGGTGGTCGCGGTGGTCACCGTGGTGGTCACGGTGGCGGCGATCGTGCTGCTGGCCAAGCTCGTGGTCTGGGCGCTGCGGGCACGGCAGCGGCACCGGCTCGCGGCAGGGATGGCCAGGGCCTACGTGCTGCCGACGTCCGCGCCCCGGCCGCTGCCGAGTGCCGACGACCTGCTGCGGGCCGAGGTGGCCCGGATCATCGAGTTCCGGGGCGAGGGCAGGTTCATCCGGGAGATGGACGAACGCCTGGGAAACCCGCCCGACCCCGCGTTCTTGGAAGGACCCTGACCACTGTGCAAGGACAGGGCCCAGGGCTCTGGTGTGACCGCTGACCTGCGCAGACGCGCTCCTTCATGACTTCTCGATGAAGTCTGACTGCCGGGAGTCCTCCAGCTCTGTCACGAGCCGGCGGAGCTCCGGTGCCCGGTCGAGGCCGGGGTCGGCGGTGAGCAGGGCTGACGCAGCCTCGCGCGCCTCCACGATCGTGTCCTCGTCGCGGAGCACCCGCAACGTCTGCAGCGAGCTCCGGAATCCGGACTGCGAGCGACCGAGTACGTCGCCTTCGCGCCGCTGCTCGAGATCGACCCGGCTCAGCTCGAAGCCGTCCGTCGTGGCCGCCACGGCGTCGAGCCGCTCGCGCGACGGTGACTCTGCTTCGGCATGGGTGACCAGCAGGCAGAGCCCGGGGTGGCCGCCTCGGCCGACGCGCCCGCGGAGCTGGTGGAGCTGGGAGATGCCGAAGCGGTCGGCGTCGAGCAGCACCATGGTGGTGGCGTTGCCGACGTCGACGCCGACCTCGACGACCGTGGTGGCCACCAGCACATCGGTCTCGCCCGCCGCGAACGACCGCATGGCGCTGTCCTTCTCGTCCGGGGTGAGCCGGCCGTGGAGCAGGCCGAGTCTCAGGCCCTGGAGCGGCCCCGACCGCAGCTGCTCGACCACCTCCTCGGCCGCACTGAGGGTCGGGTGCGCGAACGTCGGTGAGCTGCCGGAACCGTCATCTGACTCGTCGTCCGGAGGCAGATCGACCTCCCCCTGCTCGAGCTCGTCCCCCATGATCCGCGGACACACGACGTACACCTGATGGCCGCGTGCGACCTCCTCGCGCACCCGCGCCCACACCCGGTCGATCCACGCCGGATGCTCGGCGAGGGGTACGACGGTGGTCTGGATCTGAGCGCGGCCAGCCGGCAACTCGGTGAGTGTGGAGACCTCGAGGTCACCGAAGACGGTCATCGCGACCGTGCGCGGGATCGGGGTCGCCGTCATCACGAGCACGTGGGGCGGAGAGCCGGCCTTGTCGGTGAGTGCCGCGCGCTGCTCGACGCCGAAGCGGTGCTGCTCGTCGACGACGACCAGGCCGAGGTCTGCGAGCTGCACGTGCTCCTGGAGGAGCGCGTGGGTGCCGACCACGATGCCGGCCTCGCCGGAGGCCGCGGCCAGCAGCGCCTCCTGGCGGGCGGTCTTGGACATCGAGCCGGTCAGCAGGACCACCCGGGTCGCCTCGGCCGCTCCCCCGAGCATCCCGCCGGAAGCCAGGTCGCCGAGCAGGTCGGTGATGGAGCGCAGGTGCTGCTGCGCGAGCACCTCGGTGGGGGCGAGCAGCGCCGCCTGGCCGCCGGAGTCGACGACGCGGAGCATCGCCCGGAGCGCGACCAGGGTCTTGCCGGAGCCGACCTCCCCCTGGAGGAGGCGGCTCATCGGGTGGGGTCGAGCGAGGTCGCCCATGATCTCGGCGGAGACGACCTGCTGACCCTCGGTCAGCGCGAAGGGCAGCCGTGCGTCGAACGCGGCCAGCAACCCGCCGCCGCCGGCGCGCGCCTGCCCCCCGAGCTCGGAGAGGGCCGCCCGACGGCGGGCGAGGACCAGCTGGGTGACCAGCGCCTCGTCGAAACGGAAGCGACGCCGCGCACTGCGGACCTCCTCCCACGAGTCGGGCGCGTGGACGTGGTGGAGGGCCGTGATGAGGTCGGGCAGGTGGTGCTCGCGCCGCAATGCCTCGGGCAGCGGGTCGACCACGTCATCGAGCACGGTGAGGGCGAAGGCGACGGCCCGCTGCAGGTCCCACGAGTCGACCCCCTTGGTCTGCGGGTAGAGCGGGAACAGCGCCTTGATCGACGACACAGCGGCACCGATCGTCTCGTCGGCCCGGCGGGAGTCGTTCTCGGGCACACCGAAGAGCGCCATCGTCGGATTGGTCAGCTGCCACTTGCCCTGGAACGTGCTGACCTGGCCGACGAAGATCCCGCGTTGCCCCACCGGCAGCCGGGTCGCGTGCCACTCGCTCACGGACTTCGACTTGGCGAAGAACGACATCCGCAACGAGGGGCCGTCGGTCTGCAGGGTCGTGTCGAGCCGGTACGCCATACGGCCGGAGCGGCGGTCGACGTAGGAGTTCTTCTCGCTCTCGGTGATCTCCCCGACCACGGTGAGCATCTCGCCGCGACGCAGGTCGGTGACCTTGGTCAGCTCACCGGTGCGGACGTAGCGGCGGGGGAAGTGGTACAGCAGGTCGCCGACGGTGCGCAGCCCGAGGGCCTGGGTCATCTTCTTGGCCTTGGCGGTCTTGGCCTGGGCACCGAGCACCGTCGCCACCGGCGAGTCGAACGAGATCACGGCCTCTTCATCACTCCACGGACATCAGCAGGGGGTAGCGCTCCTGGCCACCGTCGTACACCACGACGTCGACATGCGCGTGGTGGTCGGCGACGTACGCCTCGCAGAAGTCGGCCAGCCCGTCGGCTCCCTGGCCGCTGACGAGGGTGACCAGCTCGCCGCCGCCGCCCAGCAGGCGTTCGAGGATCTGCGTCGCGACATCTCGGAGGTCGCTGCCGATCAGTACGAAGTCGCCCTCGATGACGCCGAGGACATCACCGACCTCACACGGGCCCGCCATCGTGATCGCCTTCTTGGCCGCGATCGTGACGGCGCCTTGGCGCGTGTGCCGGGCGGTGGCGGTCATCTCGAGGACGTCGGCGTCGAAGCCGCGCGCCGGCTCGTGGACCGCGAGCGCGGCCAGCCCCTGCACCTGGGCCTCGGTCGGGATCACCGCTACCCGCACCTCGTGCTCCTCCTCGGCCGTCCGTGCCGCGACTCCGGCGGCGCGCACGGAGTCGGGGTCGTTCGGCAGGATCACGACCTCGGCCGCACCCGAACTCTCGATCGCGTCCAGGATCATGCCGGTCGATGGCCGTCGTCCCGGCCCGCCTTCGATCACGATCGCTCCGGCTTCCCCGAAGAGGTGGGTGAGCCCGGGGCCTGCGGACACCGCGAGGATCCGCCGGCCTGTGCGGCTCTCTTTGCGGCGCGCCGCGGCGATCTGTTCGGCGAAGTGGGTGACCCGCACGCGGTGGGGTCGCCCGGCCGCGATCCCCGCCTCGATCGCGGCCCCCACGTCGTCGACATGCACGTGGACGTTCCACAGTCCATCGCCGCCGACGACGACCAGTGAGTCGCCGAGCGGCGCGAGGGTGGCCTTCAGGGTCGGCACGTGGTCGTCGTCGGCATCGAGGAGGTACATCACCTCGTACGACGGCCCGCCCGGGCTCAGGTCGGCCTGGCCCCCGGTCAACGGGATCGTGTGCACGCCGATCGGCTGCTTGACCGGGATCGGGTGTCGGCCCGTGAGGACCGTCTCAGCGGCGTCGAGGATCACGCTGAGCCCGCGCCCGCCCGCGTCGACGACGCCCGCGAGGCGGAGCTGCTCGAGCTGCTCGGTCGTGTGGGCGAGAGCGATTCGGCCGGCCTCGGCGGCCGCGGCGAACACGTCACGACCGCGAGCGCGGGGGTCCTCGGCACGTCGTACGGCGGCATCGGCGGCGGCGCGGGCCACGGTGAGGATCGTGCCCTCGACCGGCGTCCCGACCGCGGCGTAGCTCGCGTCTGTCGCCTCGGCCATCGCCTCGGCCATCACGACGGCGTTGCGCTCGTCCGGCTGTGACCGCGAGATCCGGACCACGAGGGCGCCGAGCATCTGGCTGAGGATGACCCCGCTGTTGCCACGTGCCCCGAGCAGGGCGGCACGGCGGAAGCCGGCCAGCGCGGTCGACACGTCGTCGCCCTCGGCTGCCGACCGGTGGATCGCGTCTCGTGCCGCGCTCACGGTGAGGTACATGTTCGTGCCGGTGTCACCGTCCGGCACAGGGAAGACGTTGAGGGCGTCGATCTCCTCGCGGGCCTCAGCGAGGGCGTCGAGCGCGACGTCCACGAAGCGCTGCACGACGGCGAGGTCGATGTCGCCGCCGCTCGGTGCTTCCATGGCGTTGCTCCTCGGGTCCTCCAGATGGTCGGGCGGCTGCCAGGGTAGTGGCCCCGGAGTACGTGCCGGTGATTCGTGCCGGCCGGGGTGCTTCGGATATTCTTTCCCGGTTGCCCGCTGCGCGCGGGCCCCGATCCACCTCTCTACCAGGAGTGACTCCCGTGGCTGCCGTCTGCGACATCTGCGCCAAGAAGCCGGGCTTCGGCAACAACCGGCCGTGGTCGAAGAAGATCACGAAGCGGCGTTTCGACCCCAACATCCAGCGGGTCCGGGCCACGGTCAACGGCACCCGGAAGCGCCTGAACGTCTGCACCGGCTGTCTCAAGGCCGGCAAGGTCACCCGCTGACCCACCCCTGAGCTTTCGCGAGCCCCGGACCTGTGGTCCGGGGCTTCGTGGTTTCTCGGGGTGGCTGGTTGCCGGGACGGACCAGCCCTAGAAGTGCGTCCATCCGGTGGGCCCGTCGTACGGCGCGCCGTCGACGGTGACCGCTGCCCCCTCGGCGACCGATCCCACGACGGTCCAGCCCTCAGGCACCTCGGCGGACGGGAAGGTCCCGAGGAGAGCATGGTCGTCTCCCCCACCCAGGATGAACTGCAGCGGGTCGGCCCCGGTTGCGGCGGCCACGGCCTGGAGCGGCTCGGCGATCTCGAAGGCGTCGCGGCGTACGTCGATGGCCACGCCGGACTCCTCGGCCAGGTGGCGTGCGTCTGCAAGGAGGCCGTCGGAGATGTCGATCATGGCGGTCGCCCCGGACTCGGCGGCGATCCGGCCGGCGTCGTACGGCGGCTCGGGCCGGCGGTAGGCCTCCACCAGGACCCGGGGTGAGCGGAAGCCGCGGCCGAGTACGGCGAGCCCGCTCGCCGCCCAGCCCTGACGTCCGCACAGAGCCAGGACGTCGCCGGGCTCGGCGCCGGACCGGAGGACCGGAGCCTGTGTACACGACCCGAGCACGGTCACCGCGACCACCAGCGAGTCGGCCACGGCCAGGTCTCCCCCCACCACCGAGGCGTCGACCAGCGCACACTCCTCGGCGAACCCCTCGGCGAACTCCAAGGCCCAGGCGGCCGGCAGGTCACGTGGTGCGCCGAGCGCGATCGTCAACGAGTGGGCACGTCCGCCCATCGCGTTGATGTCGGAGAGGTTGGCTGCCGCGGCCCGATGCCCGATGTCGCAAGCGGAGGCCCATTCACGCCGGAAGTGCTGTCCCTCGACGAGCATGTCGGTCGAGACCACCACGTGACCATTGCGGATCCGCAGCACCGCGGCGTCGTCACCCGGGCCGACGAGCACCTGCTCTCCCTGGGGGAAGACGTCGCGGAGCCGCGCGATCAGTGGGAACTCCCCCGCTTCGGACACGGTCGCGTCACCTGGGAACGGCATGGGCCTATCCCACCAGATCGCGAGCCCGTCGTACGTCGGGGCGGCTCCGCGGCACGCGGCCGAACTGTCGAGCCGGATGGAACGCACGATAAGTTGTGCCCGGCACCGACACCCACCCCCTCGGAGGAGACAAACCATGGTCGTGCAGGCGTACATCCTGATCCAGACCGACGTGGGCAAGGCCGCCGAGGTGGCCCGCGAGATCGCCCAGGTCAAGGGCGTCACCCTCGCCGAGGACGTCACCGGCCCGTACGACGTGATCGTCCGCGCGGAGGCACGCAATGTCGACGAGCTGGGCAAGCTCGTCGTCTCGAAGGTGCAGAACCTCGATGGCATCACTCGGACCCTGACCTGCCCGGTCGTCCACATCTGACTTGGCGGCTCAACGATTTGACGAACGCCCCCGGCCGGCTCCGGCCAGGGGCGTTCGTGCGTCCGCACTCGTCGGCGCGCTCGCGCTGGCCACGGCGTTTCTCGCGGGCTGCGGCAAGGAGCCGGTCAGCATCCCGACTCTGCGACTGAGCGCCGCCGACCAAGCCGTCTGCGAGCGGGTGACAAGTGCCCTTCCCGCCACGGTCGCCGGCCAGGACCGGCGCAAGACCCAGCCGGCAGCCGCGCTCGGTGCTGCGTGGGGAGACCCGGCGATCATCGCTCAGTGCGGGGTCGGCGTCCCGAAGGACTACTCCCGCACCGCGTCCTGCACCGAGGCGGACGGCGTCGGATGGTTCGTGCCCGACGCGCAGGTCAACGACCAGTCCGCCGACGTCGTGATGTCGACGGCCGGCTACCGCCCGGTGCTGCAGGTGACCGTGCCCGCGACGTACCGGCCGAACGGACTCGCCGCCGCCATGGTCGAGCTGGCACCGATGGTCAAGCAGTACACCCGGCTCGTGCACCCCTGCCACTGACCCCCCTCCCCGGCGGTCGACGTACCCCGGCCCCACCTGTCACATCGCGCAGGCATCCTTGGCGCTTCTCGGGGGTTGCAACGCCTGAGAAGCGCAGGGATCCCCGGTGAGCCGGGGATCCCGACAGGAGCAGCCCTCACCGCAACCCCGTGGAGCGGCGGAGCGCGAGCTGGATCAGCCGGTCGACCAAGGCCGGGTAGTCCACACCTTCGGCCGCCCACATCCGGGGGTACATCGAGGTGGGCGTGAAGCCGGGCATCGTGTTCACCTCGTTCACGACGAGTGACCCGTCGGCCAGTACGAAGAAGTCGACCCGGGCAAGCCCCTCGCAGTCGAGCGCCGCGAACGCGCGTGCTGCCATCTCCCGCAGCTCGGTGGCCACCTCGCTGGGAAGGTCGGCGGGGATGTCGAGCTCGGTGTGCTCCTCCGGGAGGTACTTGGCGGCGAAGTCGTAGAACTCGTGGCCCTCGCCCAGGAGGATCTCGGCCGGGAGCGTGGTCTCGACCGTCCCGTCGAACGCCTCGAGCACCCCGCACTCGACCTCGCGGGCCCCGATCGCGGCCCGCTCGACCAACGCCTTGGGGTCGTGCCGGTGCGCCTCCTCGATGGCGGCGTCGAGCTCCGACGGCTCGTGGACCTTGCTGATGCCGATGCTCGAGCCGGCCCGGGAGGGCTTCACGAAGAGCGGGAAGCCGAGCTCGGCCACGAGGTGCCGCACACCGTCCGGATCGCGGTACCACTCGCGGGCGGTGACGACCTCGGCCGGCATGACGGGCAGGCCCGCGTCGCGCAGCACGATCTTGGCGTATGCCTTGTCCATGGCGACCGCGCTGGCCAGCACTCCGGCGCCGACATAGCGGACGCCCGCCATCTCGAACATGCCCTGGATGGTCCCGTCCTCGCCCCAGGGACCGTGGAGCAGCGGGAACACGACGTCCACCTCACCAAGCGTGTGCGGCGGCTGCGACGGCTCGTGTACGACGAGGTCGGTGCCCCCCTCCTCGCGCAACAGCGCGATCGCTGCCCGGTCTCCGTCGACCTCCGGCAGGCGGTCCGGCCCGGTGATCTTCAATCGCTCGGTGTCGCCCGACTCCAGCACCCAGCGTCCGTCGGTGGCGATCCCGACCGGCACCACGTCGTACGCGGACCTGTCGATCGCGTCGAGCACGCTCCCGGCGGTGACGCAGCTGATCGCGTGCTCGCTGGACCGGCCGCCGAACACGATCGCCACCCGCGGCTTACGGGCGGCGTTGGTCCGGGGCTCACTCGAGGACTCACCGAGGGGCTCGCTCATCGAGAGGACCCTATCGGGGCGCGAACCGCACGCCCGGACCCCCGCCGTACCCTCACGACATGGCCGATCACACCGATCCCCGCTGGTCCCCCGCCACCACCACGGTCAAGGTCGCGCGGCCGCCGACAGAGCCCGACCAACCACTCAACACCCCGATCACGATGGCCTCGACGTACGTCGCCACCGGTGACCTGGAATACGGCCGCTACGGCAACCCGACGTGGACGGCGTTCGAGGAGGCGCTCGGTGCGCTCGAGGGTGGACGCTGCCTGTCCTTCGCATCGGGGCTGGCCGCCGTCGCGACCGTGCTCGACCTCGTCGGCCAGGGTGCGACGGTCGTGGCGCCACGGCACGCCTACAACGGGTCGGTGATGCAGCTGGCCGACCTCGAGGCGCGCGGACGGCTCTCCGCGCACCTGGTCGACGTGGCCGACACCGACGCGGTGGTCAAGGCGTGCCAGGACGCCGCCCTGGTCTGGCTGGAGTCGCCGACCAACCCGGCGCTCGAGACCGCCGATGTCGAGGCGATCGCCCGGGCGGCCCACGACGCGGGGGCGTACGTCGTCGTCGACAACACCTTCGCCACTCCGCTGCGCCAGCAGCCGTTCGCGCTCGGCGCCGACATCGTCGTGCACTCGGCCACCAAGTACCTCGCCGGCCACAGCGACTCGATGCTCGGCGCGATCGTCACCCAGGACAACGAGTTGTACGACGTGCTGAAGGGCCGTCGCGACCTGGTCGGTGCGATCCCCGGGACGCTCGAAGCCTGGCTGGCCCTGCGTGGGATGCGGACCCTGCATCTGCGACTCGAGCGTGCGGAGAGCAATGCCCGCACCCTTGTCGAGCGGCTGCGCGAGCACCCTGCGGTCGAGGAGGTGCGGTACCCGGGCTTCGGGGGCATCGTCTCGGTGGTCGTGGCCGGTGGCGCAGACGCGGCGGACCTTCTGGTGCGGTCGACGTCGCTGTGGGTGCATGCGACGTCGCTGGGCGGCGTGGAGTCGACGTTCGAGCGCCGTCGTCGCTGGAAGTCCGAGCCGGCGACGATCCCCGACGGCCTGATCCGGCTCAGCGTCGGGATCGAGGACGTCGAGGACCTGTGGGTCGATCTACGAAAGGCGCTCGACGCGTCGGGCTGCGGCTCTCGTCGGTCGAGCGCGTCGAGACCACGAGGCGGATGATCACCGGCGTCGGGGCCTCGATGCGGATCATTCGGTCTCAGCCTTGGTGTCGCGGCGGATGAACGACTCCATCATCTCGGGAGCCGTCATCCGGCCGGCCACCACGGCCTCGACGTGCTGGGCGATCGGCGCGTCGACGCCGGCCTGCTCGGCGAGGGCCCGGAGCGAGGAGCAGGACTTGGCGCCCTCGGCCACCTGACGGGTGGAGGCGACGATCTCCTCGGTGGTCATCCCGAGGCCGAGCTTCTCGCCGAACGTGCGGTTGCGCGACAGCGGCGACGAGCAGGTCGCGACGAGGTCGCCGAGGCCGGCCAGCCCCATCAGCGTCATCGGGTTCGCGCCCATCGCCGTCGCCAGGCGCGCGGTCTCCGCCAACCCTCGGGTGATCACCGAGGCGGTGGTGTTGTCGCCGAAGCCCAGCCCCACCGCCATCCCGACGGAGATCGCGACGACGTTCTTGTACGCACCGCCGAGCTCGCAGCCCACCACGTCCACGCTGGTGTAGGGCCGGAACGCCGGTCCGTGGACGAGGTCCTGAATCCGCTTCGCGATCTGCTCGTCCGCGCACGCGACGACCGACGCCGCCGGTTCGCGCTTGGCGATCTCGTGGGAGAGGTTGGGGCCGCTGATCACCGCGATCCGGTCGGGCCCGGCGCCGGTGATCTCCCCGATCACCTCGGACATCCGCTTGAGCGTCCCGAGCTCGACGCCCTTCATCAGCGAGATCATCACCGCGGACGAGGGGATGTGGGGAGCCCACTGCACGAGATTCTCCCGGAAGACCTGGGACGGGACGGCGAACACCACGACGTCCACGTCCGCCATCGACTTCTCAGCGTCGTTCGTCGCCACCACGCTCGGCGGAATCTCGACGCCGGGGTGGTAGTCGGTGTTCTCACGGCGCTTGTTGATGGTCTCGCAGACCTCTTCCTCGTGGGCCCAGAGGATCACGTCGTTGCCGGCGTCCGCGAGGACCAGTGAGAACGCCGTGCCCCACGAGCCGGCGCCGAGCACCGAGACTCTGGTCACGTCTTCTCCTTCTTCTCCGGGTTACCGGTCAGCCGCACACCAGCCTTGCGGGGGTCGAACCGTTCGGCGGGCGGCTCCTCGTCGCGGAGCTCCGCGACCAGCGCCGTCAGGGCGTCCATGATCCGGTCCGTCGCCTCGTTGATCGTCTCCGGCGTCCGGGGCTTGGCTCGCAGGTCGTCGAGCGGCACCGGGTCACCGACCTTCATCGTGATCCGGGTGCGCGGGAAGAGATGCGGCCGCTTCGTGTAGGGATAGAGGAGGTTGTGCGCGCCCCACTGCCCGATCGGGATCACCGGACACCCGGTCTGGAGCGCGATCCGGGCCGCACCCGACTTGCCGGTCATCGGCCACAGGTCGGGGTCGCGGGTCAGCGTCCCCTCGGGGTAGACCACGACGCACCCGCCGGCGTTCACGGCGGCGATCGCGTCGTCGAGGGCGCCCTTGGCGCTCTTGCTCAGTCGCTCCACCGGGATCTGTCCCGCCGCTGTCAGGAAGCGGCCGAGTGCAGGGTTCTTGAAGAGTCCGGACTTGGCGAGATAGCGCGGCTTGCGACCGTGGTCGTAGACGATGTGTGCCGCCGTCAGCGGGTCGACGTGGGAGACATGGTTGAACACGAGGATGCAACCGCCGGTCGCTGGGATCTTGTCCCCGTCGATCCACGTGCGTGAGGTCGTCGCGATGAGTGCCGGCTTGAGAATGGGTACGGCGAGGTTGAACGCCCAGCCTCGCTTCTCCTGCAGCGGTCGCACAGGTCGCAGCGTCACCGAGGTCCTCCAGTCGTGCCATGTCCCGGCCCCTGTACCCGGGTGCGGTCAGGCTACTCGGTCGCAGGCGCCGACCTTCGCCACGACCGACCCTGACAGGATTCGGCTCGATGACCGTTCCGTCGTACGTCGTGCTGCTGCCGGTGAAGCCCCCGGCGCGCGGCAAGTCACGCCTCGCGGTCGACGCGGACCGTCGCCGTGCCCTGGCTGCGGCTTTCGCGCTGGACACCGCTCGCGCGTGCCTGGCGGCCGGCCGGGTCGGCGTTGTGCTCGCGGTCACCGACGACGCACGGTTCGCCGAAGAGCTGCGACAAGCGGGGTGCGAGACGATCCCGGACGGCGTGGCCGGCGACCTCAACGAGTCGCTGCGGCTCGCCGCGGCCGAGGCCCGGCGTCGCTGGCCGGACGCCTTCCCGGCTGCCGTCTGTGCCGATCTCCCGGCGCTGCGCTCGGAGGACCTGGATGCTGCGCTCGCCGCAGCTGCAGGCTCAGCCGGATTCGTCGCCGACGAGGACGACGTGGGTACGACCCTCTACACCGCGCCGTACGACGAGTTCGATCCGAGGTTCGGCCCTGGGTCCCGAGCCGCACACCTCGAGAGCGGTGCCCACGAGATCGGCGGGCCACTGGTGTCCCTGCGTCGCGACGTCGATGACCGGGCGGCCTTGACCCAGGCCGAGCGCCTCGGCCTGGGTGCGCACACCCGACTCGCCCTGCTGGGCTGATCACCCCGAGCGATGACGGGAGCCACCGAGGGGTAACCCCCGTCGCACGGTCGTCAGGCCTTCTTGGCGGTCTTCTTCGCCGTTGTCTTCTTCGCTGCCGTTGTCTTCTTCGCCGGAGCCTTCTTTGCGGTTGTCTTCTTCGCCGTCGTCGCCTTCTTGGCCGTGGTCTTCTTGGCCGCCGTCGACTTCTTGGCGGTGGTCTTCTTGGCCGCCGTCGCCTTCTTGGCCGGTGCCGACTTCTTCGCGGCAGCGGGAGCCTTCTTGGCGGTCGCGGTCTTCCTCGCCGGGGCCTTCTTCGCTGCGGCGGCCACGGCGGCCAGCGACGGCAGTTTCTTGGCGCCCGAGACGACGTTCTTCAGGTCCTGGCCGGGGGTGAACTTCGGAACGGCCACCTTCTTGGCCTTGATCCGGGCACCGGTCTGGGGGTTCCGGACCCAACGGGCCTCGCGCACGCGCTTCTCGAACGAGCCGAAGCCCGTGATCGCGACCTTCTCGCCCCTGGCCACCTCCCGCGTGATCGTGTCCAGGACGGATTCGAGCGCGTGCTGCGCCTGCTTGCGGTTCCCCTCGTAACGCGCGGCGAGCGCGTCGATGAGCTGTGACTTGTTCACGGGCTTCCCTTCCAATGAACGATCGTCGCCGGATCTGTTCCCGGCTAGTCTCTCTGAACGCTAGGTACTCATCGCGCCCGCCACAATCACCACGCCCGGTTTGTCTGAAGATTTTTCGCAGAGAATCTGGCTCAACTGCGGCACTTTCTCGCGTGCAACCGGTGTCGGAGCGCCGTGTGCACCGGCCGACACCAGCATCGTCGTGACGGGTCTGCGATCGCGAATCCCCTTACCCTGCTGGGGATTCGCGATTTCAGAGGGTCGCGGGCTTCCAGGACGGACGGGTCTTCTCGTACGCCGTGATGTCGGATTCGCGCGCCAGCGTCAGAGAAATGTCGTCGAGTCCCTCGAGCAGCCGCCACCGCGTGTAGTCGTCGATGTCGAACGAGTCCTCGATCGCGTCGAGGCCGTCGCCGGCACGGACCGTACGTGTCGTGAGGTCCACGGTGATCGTGGCCCCAGGCTCGGCTTCGAGCAGGTCCCAGAGCCGGCGTACGACCTTGTCGTCGACCTGGGCGGCGAGCAGCCCTGCCTTGCCGGCGTTGCCACGGAAGATGTCGCCGAAGCGCGGGGAGATCACGACGCGGAAGCCGTAGTCCTGCAGGGCCCAGACCGCATGCTCGCGGGACGACCCGGTGCCGAAGTCCGGTCCGGCGACGAGGACGGTCCCCGTGTCGTACGGCGAGTGGTTGAGGACGAACGACGGGATGCCGCGCCATGCGGCGAACAGGCCGTCCGCGAACCCCGTCCGCGTCACTCGCTTGAGGTAGACCGCCGGGATGATCTGGTCGGTGTCGACGTTGCTCCGGCGCAGCGGGACACCGATCCCCGTGTGGGTCGTGAAGCGGTCCATCACTCGGCTCCTGACGTCGCGGTCCTGGCGGGCTCGAGGTCTGCGGGCGTGCTGAGGGTGCCGCGGATCGCGGTGGCCGCGGCGACCGGGACGGAGACCAGGTGGGTGCGTCCGCCCTTGCCCTGCCGGCCCTCGAAGTTGCGGTTGGAGGTCGAGGCACTGCGCTCCTGCGGAGCGAGCTGGTCGGGGTTCATGCCCAGGCACATGGAGCACCCGGCGCCGCGCCACTCGCCGCCGGCCTCCTTGAAGATCACGTCGAGACCTTCGTCCTCGGCCTGGAGCCGGACCCGTGCGGAGCCGGGCACCACGAGCAGCCGGGTGCCGTCGGCGACGGTGCGACCTCTGACGACGTCAGCGGCGATGCGGAGGTCCTCGATGCGGCCGTTGGTGCACGAGCCCACGAAGACCGTGTCCACCTTGATGTCTCGCATCGGTGTGCCGGGCTCGATCCCCATGTAGTCCAGGGCCTTGCGGGCCGCGACACGGTCGCCCTCCTCCGCGAAGCTGTCGGGGTCCGGGACCGACGCGCCGAGCGGAACTCCCTGTCCGGGGTTGGTGCCCCAGGTGACGAACGGCGTCATCGTGCTCGCGTCGAGCTCGATCTCCCGGTCGAACTCGGCGTCGTCGTCCGTGACGAGGGTGCGCCAGTGGGCGACGGCGGCGTCCCACTCCGCGCCCTTCGGCGCCTCCGGGCGGCTCTCCAGATAGGCGAACGTCGTCTCGTCCGGAGCGACCAGTCCGGCCTTGGCGCCCCACTCGATGCTCATGTTGCACACCGTCATCCGGGCCTCCATCGAGAGCGCCTCGATGGCCGGCCCGCGGTACTCCACGACGTACCCCTGTCCGCCGCCGGTCCCGGTGTGGGCGATCAGGGTGAGCACGAGGTCCTTGGCCGTGACGCCGTCCGGCAGCGCGCCGTTCACGGTCACGGCCATCGTCTTCGGCCGTGCCTGCGGCAGGGTCTGGGTCGCCAGCACGTGCTCGACCTCGGAGGTGCCGATGCCGAACGCGAGGGCCCCGAAGGCGCCGTGAGTCGACGTGTGCGAGTCGCCACAGACGATCGTCATGCCGGGCTGCGTGAGCCCGAGCTGGGGTCCGACGACGTGGACGATGCCCTGCTCGACGTCGCCGAGCGGATGGAGGCGGATGCCGAACTCCTCGGCATTGCGGCGCAGTGCCTCGACCTGGGTGCGACTGACGGGGTCCTTGATCGGCTGGTCCCAGTCGAGGGTCGGGACGTTGTGGTCCTCGGTGGCGAGCGTCAGGTCGGGACGTCGTACGCCGCGCCCGGCGAGCCGGAGCCCGTCGAACGCCTGGGGCGAGGTGACCTCGTGGATGAGGTGCAGGTCGATGTAGAGCAGATCCGGCTCGCCTTCGGTGGACCGGACGACGTGCTCGTCCCAGACCTTCTCGGCCAGGGTTCTGCCCATGTCTCTCTCCTCCGTTTGCCTGCGCGTTCTGCAAGCCTACAACTTGCGTCCCATGATCTGAGACGGCAGTATTGCCATATGGACAACACCAGCGGCGTGGGCGTGCTCGACAAGGCCGCGCTCGTGCTCACCGCTCTCGAGTCTGGTCCGGCCACCCTGGCCGGCCTGGTCACCGCCACCGGGCTCGCCCGCCCGACGGCGCACCGCCTCGCGGTAGCCCTGGAGCACCACCGTCTGGTCGCGCGCGACCTCCAGGGCCGTTTCGTGCTCGGGCCGCGCCTGGCCGAGCTCTCCGTCGCCGCAGGCGAGGACCGACTGCTCGCGACGGCCGGTCCGGTGCTCGCCCGCCTCCGCGACATCACCGGCGAGTCGTCGCAGCTGTGGCGTCGCCAGGGTGACTACCGCGTCTGCGTCGCCGCAGCCGAACGCCCCTCGGGTCTGCGCGACACGATCCCGGTCGGCTCGCAGCTGACCATGCGGGCCGGGTCCGCGGCTCAGGTGCTGCTCGCCTGGGAGGACGCCGAGCGCATCCACCGCGGCCTGCAGAACGCCGCGTTCTCGGCCGCGGCTCTGTCCGGCATCCGCCGCCGCGGCTGGGCCCAGTCCGTCGGCGAGCGGGAGCAGGGTGTGGCGTCGGTGTCCGCCCCCGTGCGTTCGCCGTCCGGGAAGATCGTCGCGGCCGTCTCGGTGAGCGGCCCGCTCGAGCGGCTCTCCCGCCAGCCGGGCCGGATGCACGCCCCCGCGGTCGTGGCCGCCGCCGAGCGGTTGTCCGAGTCGCTGCGACGGGCTGCTGCCGAGTAGGTCTGCGGTTCTGGACCGTCCTCACACCCCACCCGACCGGACGCTCACGTCGATGCTCTCCGCTTCATCACCAGCTCCACGAGGTTCCCGTCCGGGTCGTGGAGGACGGCATTGCGGTTGTTGTTGCCGGAGTCGTGTGGAGGGGTGACCGCGGGCGCACCGGCCGCGACCAGCGCGTCGTACGCCGCGTCGACGTCGTCGGTCCACAGGACCAGCTGGAACGAGTGCCCACCCGACGTCGCCTCGATCCCGTGCACCCGAGCGGCCGCCTCGACTGTCGACAGCGCCACGGTGACGCCGTCCAGCCGTAGCTCGATGTGGTCGGGCGCCTCGCTGTCCGGAGCACGGAAGGTCTCCTCGAAGCCGAGCAGCCCGCCGTAGAAGGCGAGCGCGGCCGGGAGGTCGCTGGTGTAGATGTTGATCATCGGGCTCGAGAAGGTCACCCGGCTATCCAAGACGACCCGATGCCCGCGGCTCAACCGCCGCGGGCATCGGGCGTCCGGCATCGCCGACAGTCAGAAGAGCGCGTCCTGCTCGATCTCGAGCAACGCCTGCTTGCGCTCGATGCCGCCGGCGTAGCCGGTGAGGGTCCCGTCGGCCCCGATGACACGGTGGCAGGGGATGACGATCGGGATCGGGTTGCTCCCGTTGGCCAGCCCGACGGCGCGCGAGGCGGCGTTGGACCTCCCGAGTCGGTGGGCGATCTCGCCGTACGACGCGGTGTCGCCATAGCCGATCCGGAGCAGCTGCGACCAGACCGCCTTCTGGAAGTCGCTGCCGTCCGGGGCGAGCGGCAGGTCGAACTCCTTGAGGTCGCGGTCGAAGTACGCACGCAGCTGACGGACGGCCTCGGCCAGCACGGCGCAGTCGTCGTTGCGGTCGCCGCAAAGGCGGCCGTCGTGGTCATGGAAGGGCGAGAACTCGATCGCGCTGATCGCGCCGTCGCGCTCGACGATCCGGAGGTCGCCGACGGGCGAGCTCATCACGGTCCACATGTCAGTGTCCTTTCGGTGCGGTGGTCAGTGTCTGCCACAGGTGCAGCTGGGCGTATGAGCGCCAGGGCCGCCAGGCCTCGGCCTGTGTGGCGGCGTCCGACGGCTCGCGACCCAGCAGCCGCAACGCGTCACGAACGCCGATGTCGGTGGGGAGGAAGACGTCGGGGTCGCCGAGCGCGCGGAGGGCGATGTAGTCGGCCGTCCACGGCCCGATGCCCGGCATCTCGAGCAGGCGACGGCGTACGTCGTCGCGGTCGGCGCCGCGGTCGAGGCGGACGCTGCCGTCGGCCAGGGCCCGGCTCAACGCGATCAGCGCGCGCCCCCGGGAGCGCGGCATGGGCAGGGACTCGGGGTCGATGGCGGCGAAGGTCGCCGCGCTGGGGAAGAGATGGGTGAGCCCGTCTCGTGGCTCGGCCAGGCGCTCGCCGTGCTGCCTCGCAAGCCGCCCGGCGGCGGTGCGCGCGGCGGCCACGGTCACCTGCTGCCCGAGCA
>JAFMQY010000262.1 GCA_017354415.1 Nocardioides sp. | reverse complement strand
AATGACGGTTGCGCCAATGCCCCGGCCCATACCTCATCTCACGGCTCGCCAGCACGCCGCACATTGTGCACCCGGCGAGGACTCAGCCTGGGGAAATCGCGTGGCGAGGTGCTCCCTGTCGCCGGGACGCGGCGTTGGTACAGCAATCGACACGCCGAACAAGGTGGACGTCATGAACCCGGACATGAGCCCGGCCAGGAGGTACAGCTCCCAGGCGACCAGGACGCCGAACAGGATCGCGTCTCCCGCTTGGATGTCGCTGTCGTGACCGGGCGCACCGACCCAGGCCAACGACGTGTCGCCGACGTTGACCCGTCCGACTGCCAGGTCGGGTTCGTCGCGGTCGGCCCTGTCGTGGTCAGGGATCTGGTTGCTCATCTCACGGACTCCTCAGGGCGTGTCGGCAGCCGGGTGGATGGGACTGCGCAGGTGAACTGCCGGCGTCCGGCCCTCCCCAAGTGCGGCGGAATGCCAAAAGACGCCGCACCTGCTGACAGAGTGACCCCGGTCGGCCGGTTGCCGCGGCCAGGAAAGGATCGGGAGTGAAGAAATACATCCTCTTCGATCATGATGGTGTTCTTGTTGATACCGAGTTCTGGTACTACAGGGCTGGGCAACGCGCCCTGGCGGACGTGGGTGTGTCGTTGGACAAGGAGCAATACCTTCGGGACATGAGCCAGGGATCGGGTACGTGGACCCAAGCCAGAGCGGCAGGTATCGATGAACAGACCATCAGCGGACAGCGCGAGGTTCGTGACGCCTATTACCGGGAGTATCTGAGAACGGAAGCCATCGAGATCGAAGGCGTCGTCGACACCCTTGCTGAGCTCTCGAAGTACGTCCGCATGGCGATCGTGACGACCGCGAAACGTGCGGACTTCGAGCTCATCCATGAGAAGCGCCAGATCAGAAAGTTCATGGATTTCGTCCTCGTTCGCGAGGACTACGAGCTCGCCAAGCCGCACCCGGAGCCCTATCTGACCGGACTGAAGCGCTTCGGAGCCACCCGAGAAGAAACACTGGTGGTCGAAGACTCGTCCAGAGGGCTCGGCTCAGCCGTGGCGGCCGGTATCGACTGTGTCGTCGTGGACAACGACTTCACGAGAGCCCAGGACTTCTCACAGGCCAGATATCGGATCAACAGTCTCAGTGAGTTGAGAGACATCATCCTCACTATCACCTGAAGGACGGTTTACCTGTTTCCATCGGTCGGCCGGCAGGTCCTTCCGTCATACCGCTGCCTGGTGCCCTTTCATGCCGACAGCGGTAGCTGCTCGACCTCCCCCTGCTGCGGGCGGTCGCTCTGGGCAGTGAGCTCGAGGAGGGTCGACCGGTCGGTCTCCGGCATGACCGTGCGAGCGCAGTGGCAGGTGTCGCTGCACGGGAGGTAGGTGTGCGTGGCGTGCCCGCAGCGTGGGCAAGGGAGGTCGTGCGACAAATGAAGCGGGTACGTCTGGACGGTGTCCCACGTGGTCGATCCTCCTCGCCGTTGGGATCTCGCGCCGTCACCACCCGTCGAACCGAACCGGGCCGGCCGACTGGGTGGCCCTGCCGATGCGCTTCTCCGTGTGCCTTCAACGGTCCGGGAATCCCGGTCGGAGATGCTATGGAACGTCTGTTCTAGGACCACCAGCCCCGGGGGGTACGACCAGCTCACCGCGCCGCTCGTGTCTCCGTCGCTCCAGAGCTCCCGACTCTCGTGGCCCGGTGAGCGCATCCCTAAGGTGGGCCCCATGGCGAGCACCTTCGGCTTCATGCCCGGCCAGCCACCCGAGTGGGACCTTGAGCGCTTCATGCGCGGCGACGAGGTCGACACGGCCGTGATCACACTGGAACGCAACCGGCGTACGTTCGCGTGGAAGTGTGCCGATGTGGACACTGATGGGCTGCGTTTGCGACTTGGTGCCTCGTCGGTGACGCTGGGGGGCCTGCTCAAACACCTGGCCTGGGTGGAGGAGCTGTATTTCCAGAACCGGCTCGCCGGTCGCACGTCCATGGCGCCGTTCGACCAGCTGGATCTCGAGAGCGACTGGGAGGACTGGCCCTGGCGCACGGCGGCCAGCGACACACCCGGCGCCCTGCGTGGACTCTGGGTAGAATCCGTGCACCGGTCCCGCGACGCTTTGGCCGAGGCCCTGTCCCGCGGGGGGCTGGAGCAGACGACCCTCGACGGGATGAGCCTGCGCCGGTTGCTGGCCGACATGATCGAGGAGTACGCCCGCCACACTGGCCACGCCGACCTGCTCCGCGAGCAAGTCGACGGGGCTACTGGAGAAGGGGCTCCGAGCGACTTCCCGGTGCCCTGACTCGCCGCCCCTCGAGTGGGTGTGCATGGGCTCCCGACAGCCCCGCTCGCAATGCGACGCCAGATCCCGGACACGCCCGGATCGCCCCGTCAGACCGCTGTCCGTGCCGCTCATGCCGGCGAGACACGGATGCCGAACTGCCGTCGGCGGGACTCCGAAAGGTGCGGGCTTGTCTGGTAGGGAAGACGGGCTCAGAATGGTGCTGTCGCGGTACGAGGCAGGGTGTAGGGGCCCGCTCGCGGCGACCAAACCGGGGCCGTAGTAGGACTCGCCCGGGGGTGCTCGGGTCTCGCGCACCTTGAACGGTCACCGCCGCAGCACGCAGTCGGATCAGAGCGTTCGCGAGGTGGTGACCCCTATGAGCGACCGACACGAGGTCAGCCGAAACGTGGCCGAGGTGGCGCCCGCCATGTCCGAGCCAAGGGCACCCCAGACAGCCGCCACTGCAACTGATGAGGCGATGGCCCGGTCCATGGCCCTACCAGACGGTTCTGGCCACATCGAGCTCTGCGACGGACCTGACGGCCGGGTCGCCCTGATTGTGTGTTGTGATCAGGACGGATCGGCCCGGTGGCAGGCGTTGCCACCTGAAGGGCAGGGCGACTCCTGGGAATCCGTGGAAGTCCAGAGTGATGCTGTGGTCGGCAGCTCGACGTCTGGCTGGCGAGTCGCCGTCGATTCGGCCAGTGGGACCGAGGTCACGCGTAGACGCCGGATGTGACCTTGGATCTGGACCCACGTGTCGAGGTGCGGACGCGTTCCTGCCGGATCGGTGCATATGCGGTCCGGGTTGCCGCGCATCGGTGGTTGCGACCACGCTACGGATCGATCAGTGCGCCGCAGCTGATGTTGATGGTCGCTGCGGTCATGGTCCGCGCCCGGTCGGAGGCGGCGAAGGCTGCGGCGTTCCCGACGTCGTCGAGCGTTGCCGTCCGTTTGAGCATCGTCGCGTCCGTGAGCATCTCCTCGAGGCGTTCGCGGTCGCCGAGGCCCGCGGGCAGCGATTCCGGAGTCCCGCCGGTCTTGAGCGTGATGACCCGGATGCCGTAGCGGCCGAGTTCTGATGACAGTTGCCGCCTCATGGCCTCGAGGGCGTGTAGCCCGACCTGGAAGCCGCCGATGCTGTAGTCCGGCACAGGGTCGCCGGAGCCTCCGAAGATCAGGATCGCACCGTTGCGTTGGGGCATCATGTGCCGCGCCGCGGCGCGCGTGGTGATGAACGTGCTCCGCACGGCCGTGTCGATGGGGCGCATGAAGTCCTCCACCTGCATGTCCGCCATCGGCGTCCCTTGGACGTCGCCGTGCGAGATCAGGTTGAAGGAAACGTCCACGCTGCCCGCCCGCGCGGCGACGCCGTCGACAAACGCGTCGACGGCGCGCTGGTCACGAGCGTCCAGCGCTGTGCCGTGGGCCTCGCCGCGAGCGGCGCGAATGTCCTCGGCGACCGCATCGAGAGTCGCCTGGGTGCGTCCGGCCAGGAACACTCGCGCGCCTTCGCGTGCAAACGCCTTGGCGACGGCGCTCCCGATCGCCCCCGCTCCGCCGTAGATCACTGCGTTCTTGCCCTCGAGCAGCATGTACCTACCTCCTAGGCCGTTCGCCTCGCTCGTCTCACGTATGGATCCCCTCGAGGATCGCCGACCGACTCCCCGGCAACCTCCACAGCGACGACCAGCTCATCATCTACGACGCCGCCGGCGGACTCTCGGCAGGAGTCGGAAGGGTCAGCCGACATTTCGACATCGACGTGACCTCACCAGGGTCTTCGTGGTCGTGCCTCTCACGTTCACCATCGCGTTCTCGGTCGCGTGGGCGCGCCCGAGCCGATCGCCAGCCGTTCGGTCGTGAAGACGGTGGTCATGCGAGACGTCACTCTCTACATGTCGATGTCGCTGGACGGGTTCGTCGGTAGCAACCCTGGGCCCCCGCGGGGTCGCGATCTCGGACGCTGCACTGAAGCAGTGGAAGCTGGACCGGATCAGTAAGGCCGGCGCCCAGCTCATGGGTCGCGTCACGTACCAGGAGATGTCGTCGTACTGGCCCCAGGCCGACGACCCGTACGCGCCGCCGATGCCACGCAGCCCGCGACCCCG
>JAFMQY010000261.1 GCA_017354415.1 Nocardioides sp. | reverse complement strand
CTGCACCGACCAGAGCCGCAGGCCACCGTCTGCTGCAGCTGAGCATCCGGAGCCCGCCGCGAGGCGGCCATCCTCACCGTCCCCGAGGCGCGCGGTCGGGCCGGTGTGCGAGCGCCGCCAGTGTCGTAGCGTGGCTCCCAACGCGAGGGCAACGGTTGCGATGACGGTTCCGACGCCGGACGTGGCGACGATTCATGCCGAGATGGAACGTGCCCGCGGCGAGTGCCACGCCCTCATCACCAAGAGCAGCCCAGCCGACCTCGCCCGGCTCTCCAACGGCACACGGTGGACCAACCGCGAACTCCTGTTTCACCTGCTGTTGGGCTGCTTCGTGACCAGAAACGTCCTCCCCCTGGTGAAGGTGGTGAGCAGACTGCCAACCCCCGTCGGCGCGGGTTCGCGGCAGTGCTCAACACCGGTACGAGACCCTTCGACCCCCTCTCCCCTGCACCCGTCGCGGTGCCGACGCCAGGCAGACAGAACGGAGCCGTTGGCCACGCCTCGTCGCTCGTACGCGGCCGAAGGCTCCAGTTTCCGTGACCCGTTCACCGGGGTCGGCGCGACAGGGACGCCGACCCCGGATCCGCACCCGATCAGGAGTGCGGCACGACCTCGATCGTGTCGCCGTCGGGCCGCAGGGGCACGCTCGACGCGTCGTTGAGCAGTTGCCCGTTGGAGGCGAACTCGGTCGAGCCGCCACCGTCGAGGTTCATCGCGTCGACGGCGCCGAGCGACCGCATCACGGCGGCCTCCTCGCTCAGCGTCAGGCCCTCGCTGACGCCGCTGACCCCGTCGGCGGTCGCGAGCAGCAGCCGACCGTGACCGTCGACGCCGACGAACGTACGAGCGTGGCGGTACGCCGAGAACGTGTAGTCGTTCAGGTCACGCGGGTCGAGCACGCCCTCATCGACGGCGTCGATCGCGGACCGGCCATCGCGCAGCAGCATCGGGCCGGCGCTCGAGATGCTGGTTTGTGCATCGAGGTGGACGGGCCGGCCGTGGTCGCGGACCTGCTCGGAGACGGTCAGCGTCTGGCCGACCTGCGCGTGGGCGGTGAGCCACGCCGCGTCCGAGCCGATCGCCTGCACCGCCGAGTCGCCCGCCGGCAACGTCCCGCCCGGGGCGCCGACCGACACGACCCGGCCGTTGGCGTCCAGTATCGCCTGGACCGCGGGCACGGACGCCGGCGGCAGCGGCGCACCGAACATCGGGGTGAACAGGACGAGGTCGTTGGCGCCCGTGCAGAGCGTGTTCTGGCGCGGCATCGCCGTCGGCGCGAATCCCTGCACGCCACAGTCCTCGGCGCTGCCCGGCAGCCGGTTGATCCCGAGGATCTGGATCGAGTCACCGCCCGCGTGCAGCCGCGCCGAGGTCGTCAGGTTCTCGATCCGGGCCGGCCTGCGGCCGTCGAACACGACTGCCGCGCGGTCGCCGTTGGCGAGCGACTGGATCTGGCCGTGGTACGCCGAGATGCCGGTGTTGACGCCGTTGACCGCCGTCAGCGGGCCACCGAGGATCGTGAAGAAGCCGCCGTTGGTCGCGGCGATCGAGCCAAGCGCCGCCGACGCGGCGGGGACCGTCTGCTTGGAGGCGACCGCCGAGCCGTGATCGGCCATCACCTGCCCGTCGAACCGGGCCGGGTCGACGACCGCGACGATCAGGTGCTCAGCATCGGGAGCCGGCGTGGGATCGAACCCGGTCCACTCGACCAGCGGCTTGAAGCCGTCCGTGGTCAGCGTGGCCGCCAGGGCGGTGGCGTCGGCCCGGGTGGAGAAGTCGCCGACGCGGACGCGGACGCCCATCACGCCGCGGGGGTCGTCGGCGTACTTCGGCCACGGCAGCACCGTCTCCGTCGGGGCGAACCCGTCCGCGCGTAGCGCCGCCTCGGTCTGTGCTGCCCAGCTGGCGCTCCCGGCCTCGGCGAGCTCGGCGCTCGAGTCGAACGGGCTCGTCGTCGGTGCCTGGATCGTGACCGTCCAGTCCGGATGCGAGGTTGAGTTGCTGAAGCTGCCGCGCAGCAGCGTCACGCCCGGCGCCAGCGAGCTGGAGGCCCACTGGATCTGCTTCACCCACGCGGTGTCGGCGTGCCCGCCGTCCCCGGCGAAGCTTGGGGTCGCTGCCCGGTCGTTCGAAGAGGCGTTCAATGCCGCCGAGGCGGTACCCGGCGCTGACAAGAATGCGAGCGTCAGGACGCCCGTCACGGCGCCCGTCACATAGATCTTTTTCACAACGGCCTTCCTCGTGCTGGATGGATTGCCTCAGCACGCCGATGGACGTCTCGGCAACAAGTGCTGAGCTGGTGCTGGTCACGCTCGATCAACAAAAGGAGAGAGGCTTCACGGGATCTGTTTCGCATCGTAGGACCTGGCAGCGGGTCGCGTCCCCGTACGTCTCGGTGCAACATCTCGCCCTCCCGATGCGTCTCACCGGTATGGCGGCGCGCCGCAACCGAGACGCCTTAACGCTGTGCTTCCTCACGTGCGCCGCGCTGGCGGCGTGCGGCAGCGTGAGCAGGAGTACGTCCCCGCTCACCAGCCAGGTCGGCGGCAGTGGCCCGCCCGCGAGCGCGGCGCCATGGTGCACCCCCGCCGACCTCACCGTGAGCACGCTGCCCATCTCACCGCAGACCGGCGAGCACGGACTCGTCCTCGCCTTCCGCGATCACCTGGCTCCCTGCGTGGTCCAGGGCCGACCGAGCATTCGCCTCCTCGACCACAACGGGTCGACGGTCAGGCTCGCCATCACGACCACCAACACCTATGTGAAGGCGATCCCCGCCCGAGCCGTTCGTCTGACCCCGGGCCGACGTGCGTACGTCTTGGTGGCGAAGTACCGATGCGACACCGGCGATGCGCAGATCGCGACCGCCGCCGAGATCCGTCTCCCCCAGAGCCGCTGGACGATGACCGCCGACGTCGGTTCGGTTGACCTTGCCCGTTGTCGTGGGCCTCGTCATAGGCCCGGACAGACGATCGCCGTCTCCCCCTTCGTGACGAGCACCCGGCAGTTCGAGGTGACACGACCCGGCTGATCCGCGCCCCCGGCCTATCGGGCGGGCCGGACGTGAAGAACGAACAACCGCCGCTGGTACGACGAGAGCGGTCCCGCGCCGTCGGGGTCGTACACCCCGATACCGGTGATCCAGCCGGAGTCGGTGATGTTCGCCGCCCGCGTCGGCGTCCACCCGGAGTCAGCTGGGAGCAGCGAGGTGGGCTCGATGAGCCATCCGTCCGGGATCCACATGACCGCGCTCATGGCACGTCCTCGGTCTGAGCGGGCAGTCTCGGAATGTTCCATCGGTGATCGTTGGTCCGAGCGCTCGCGAAACGCTGCCCGCGACGCGGGCCGTTACGCTCGCGAGGTGACCGTGACGATCCGCGACGCCGTGCCGACCGACGTACCGGACATCCTGCGATCGGTGCGTGCGCTGGCGGAGTACGAGCGGGAGCCGCAGGCCGTCGAGGCGACCGAGGACGACTTCGCGGCCGCGCTCTTTCCGCGCGCAGGGACGCCCACGACCCACGCGCTCGTCGCCGAGCGCGACGGTGTGGTGGTGGGCCTGGCGCTCTGGTTCGTGACCTTCTCGACGTGGACCGGCCGCAACGGGATCTGGCTCGAGGATCTCTTCGTCGACCCGGCCGAGCGCGGCCACGGGGTCGGCACGGCGTTGCTCACCCGGCTCGCCCAGATCTGCGTCGAGCGGCACTGGCGACGCCTGGAGTGGTCCGTCCTGTCGTGGAACGAGCCGTCGATCGCGTTCTACCGCTCACTGGGCTCGGTCCCCCAGACCGACTGGGAGACGCACCGCCTCTCAGGTGAGGCTCTGCGCGCCCTCGCCACGTCGGCGCCCGGCGGCCGGGAGTAGCGGCCCCGCGAATCATCTCGTGGATAAATGTGTCGCGCCCCACAAGTCTGGGAAGAAGAGTCTCACGCGCGGATGTCGAAGCGAACCGAGCTCGTTCGTCGCACAGATAGAGACCCGACCAGTCACCGGATCAGCGAAGGGAGGCACGACCATGTGGGACACCGTCCAGACGAACGAGATCCACCTCTCTCACGACATGCCCTGCCCGAGCTGCGGGCACGCCGCGCACACCTACTTACCCTGCAGCGACACGTGCGCCTGCACGCCGGTCCTCATGCCAGGCGTAGCGCTGGCGGCCTGAGCCTGTCGACTTGTGCAAGCGTGCCGCGACGGGTCACGCCCGCACGGCGACCCCGTTGCGCGCTGCTTTGATCGCTGCGACGAGGTCATCGGTGGCGGTGTCGGCCGCGAGGCCGGTGGCTGCTCCGGCGGGAACCAGCCGCGCAACCTCCCGACCGTGCCTGGTGATGGTGATGACCTCCCCTCTCTCGACCTCGTCGAGAAGCCGGGGCAGCTGCGCCTTCGCCTCGTGGGCACC
>JAFMQY010000260.1 GCA_017354415.1 Nocardioides sp. | reverse complement strand
CGGCTGCCGCAGGTGCGGCCGCTTGCTCGGGCTCCGGAGCCGGCTCGGGCTCGGCAGGGGACTCCGGCTGCTCGGCGGCCGGTGCCTCGGCAGGCTGCTCCGGCGCGGGTGTCGGGGCACCACCGGCAGCATCGCCGGAGCCGATCACCGCGAGCTCGGCGCCGACCTCAACCGTCTCGTCCTCGTCGACCTTGATCTCCAGAAGCGTTCCGGCGGCCGGGGAGGGGATCTCGGTGTCCACCTTGTCGGTGGAGACCTCCAGCAGTGGCTCATCCGTCGTGACCTGGTCGCCGACCTGCTTCAGCCAGCGGGTGACCGTCCCCTCGGTGACCGACTCGCCGAGCTCGGGCAGGCGGACCATGGTCTGCTCCCCACCCGACGCGGCGCCGGCCGCGGGCTCGGGCTGCCGTGCGGGCTCCTCGGGTGGCGCCTGGCCGGCCGGCATGTCCGACTCGTCGACGGACGCCCCGGCCGACTCCTGCTCCTCCGCCTCCTGGGCAAGGGGCGGTTCGGCCTGCTGCTCCGGCTGCTCCGGCTGCTCCGGCTGCTCGGCCATGGCTCCCTGGTCACCACCGCCGGTGTCGGCCGCGCCGCCACCGGCCTGCTCGTCGGCGGACCCGATCACCGCGAGCGGCCCGCCCACCTCGACGGTGTCGTCCTCGTTGGCCTTGATCTCCAACAGGGTGCCGGCCACCGGAGACGGGATCTCGGTGTCGACCTTGTCGGTGGAGACCTCCAGCAGCGGCTCGTCGACTGTCACGGAGTCGCCGACCTGCTTCAGCCAGCGGGTGACCGTGCCTTCCGTGACGGATTCGCCGAGCTCGGGGAGGTTGACTTCGGTGGCCATGTGCGGGGGTCTTCCTGTCGGTGGTGTCCGGTCGGGTGCGAGTCGATGGTCAGGGGATGGTCAGGGGATGGTCAGGAGTGGGCGTGGAGCGGCTTTCCGGCGAGCGCCAGGTGGGCCTCGCCGAGGGCCTCGTTCTGCGTCGGGTGGGCGTGCACGTGCGACGCGACATCCTCGGCGTAGGCCTCCCAGTTGTAGATGAGCTGGGCCTCACCGATGAGCTCGCCGACGCGGTCACCCACGAGATGCACGCCGACGACCGGACCGTCCTTCTGCCGGACCAGCTTCACGAAGCCCTGTGTCTGCAGGATCTGGCTCTTGCCGTTGCCGCCGAGGTCGTAGGTCAGGGTCTCGACCGCGTCGTCGCCGTACGCCGCGCGGGCCGCCGCCTCGTCCAGGCCGACCGATGCGACCTCGGGGTGGCTGTAGGTGACCCGCGGGATGCCGGCTTCGTCGATCGGGGACGGGTCGAGCCCGGCGATGTCCTCGGCCACGAAGATGCCCTGCTGGAAGCCGCGGTGGGCCAGCTGCAGACCGGGGACGATGTCGCCGACCGCGTAGACACCGTCGAGGTTGGTCCGGCAGCGCTCGTCGGCGAGCACGAAGCCGCGCTCCATCGCGACGCCCTGCTCGTCGTACCCGAGGCCATCCGTCGACGGCCCACGCCCGACGGCGACGAGCAGGAGCTCGGCCTCGATCACGTCACCGCCCTCGACGATGACGGCGACGCCTTCATCGGTGACCTTGGCGCTCTGGAACGGCGCGCTGGTGCGGATCTGGATCCTCCGCTTGCGGAACGCGCGCTCCAGCGCCTGGGACGACGCCTCGTCCTCCGGCGGCAACAGTCGCGGCAAGGCCTCGACGATCGTCACCTCGGACCCGAAGCTCGCCCAGACGCTGGCGAACTCGCACCCGATCACGCCGCCGCCGAGCACGACCACGGACGCAGGCACCCGCTCGAGCCGGATGGCGTGCTCCGAGGTGAGCACCCGTTCGCCGTCGATGTCGAGCCCGGGTAGCGAGCGGCTGTACGAGCCGGACGCGAGCACGAGGTGCTTGCCCGCGTACGTCGCCTCATCCGCAGATCCGGTCGGGGCCACCGTCACCTGATGAGGGCCGGTCATCCGGCCCTCGCCCTCGATCACGGTGATCCCCCGGCCCTTGATCAGGCCGGTCAGCCCCTTGAACAGGCGGGCCACGACCTTGTCCTTGTAGGAGTTGACGCCGGCCATGTCGATGCCCTCGAGCGTCGCAGTCACGCCGTACGTCGACGACTCGCGCGCCAGGTCGGCGACCTCCGCCGCGTGCAGGAGCGCCTTGGTCGGGATACAGCCGACGTGGAGACAGGTGCCGCCGAGATTGCCCTTCTCGACCAGGCCGACCGAGAGACCGAGCTGCGCGGCGCGGAGAGCGCATGCGTAGCCGCCGGACCCTGCACCCAGAATGAGTACGTCGAACTCGCCGTCGGTCACCCGGCCATCCTTGCACTCTTTGTCGCGCGCCTCACAAGGTGGCGGGCGTCCCTCCCGGGCACCAGGCACACTGTCTGCCATGAGACTCTTCGGACGCGGTCGCAGCGCGCGCTTCCGTCGCCCGAGCGGCGACGCCAGTCGGACCGGCTCGACCCGGGTACGTGCCTCGACGAACGATGACGAGCGGCACCTCGAGGACTTCGTCTCGACCCGGGAGGGTGTCGAGGGCTGGGTCGAGCCGCGCACCGCGATGAGCGACGTGACCCTGCTGCTGGTCGCCTGGGACGGCGAGTTCACGAGGAGGCGGGTGCCGTCGACCGACTGGGCCTACCGCTTCTGCAAGCGCCACGGCGTCACGGCGTACCAGGCCGGCGTGGTCGGCATCCCCCAGCGGATGCGGGACTACATCAGGCGTCAGAAGGAGCGCGAGAGCTGAGCGCTCGCGCGTAGTCGACCAGGGTGGTCAGCGCGAACCCGGTGCCGCCCGGGGTCCAGTGACCGGCAGCCGTGCCCTTGTGGTACGCCGGTCCGGCGATGTCGAGGTGGGCCCACGGCCGCTCGTCGGTGAACTCGCGCAGGAACGCCGCTGCCAGCAGGCCGCCGCCCCAGCGCACCCAGTCGTGCTGGGCGATGTCGGCGATCTTGCTGCCGTGCACACGCTCCACCACGTCGGGCGGAATCGGCATCGGCCAGTGCTTCTCACCGGACTCCTGGCCGGCCTCGACGACTGCGTCGACGACGTCGTCGCTGCCGAACACCGCACCGACCTTCGAGCCGAGCGCCATCATCATGTGTCCGGTCAGGGTGGCGACGTCGACGATCACGTCGGGGTCCTGCTCGACGGCACGCTGGAGACCGTCGGCCAGCACCAGCCGCCCCTCGGCGTCGGTGTTGAGCACCTCGACGGTCTTGCCGCCATAGATCGTGATCACGTCGCCGGGCCGCATCGAGCTGCCGGACAGCATGTTTTCGGCCAGGCAGGCGTACGCCGTCACCCGCACCGGCAGCCCGAGCCGGGCGATCGCCAGGGTTGCCTGGGTGACCGTCGCAGCGCCGGCCATGTCGCACTTCATGGTCTCCATGCCTTTGGCGGTCTTGATGGTCAGACCACCGGAGTCGAACGTGATGCCCTTGCCGACCAGAGCCATATGCCCGACCGGATCTTCCGGGGAGTAGCGCAGCTCCACGAGCCGCGGGGGCGCGCTCGAGCCGCCGCCCACGCCGACTAGGCCGCCGCAGCCGAGGTCCCGCAGTTTCTGGTCGTCGAGCACGGTCACCTTCACCCGGGTGCCCTTGACCGCCTTCTGGATCTCGTCTGCGAACAGCGGGGGAGTGAGGTCGCCCGCGGGGGTGTTCACCCAGTCGCGCACGGCGGTGACGGCCGTCGCCACGACCTGAGCCTCCTCGAAGGTCGTCGTCGCCTCGTGGCGTCGCGCCACCGGGCTGAGCACGGTCACCGTGCCGGCCCGCTTGTCGGGGGACTTCGACTGGTAGCGCGCGAACGCGTAGCCGCCGAGGAGGTAGCCCTCGATGACGTTGCGCACCAGGCCGGTGTCACCGGCGGGAAGCGCCAGAGCCACAGAGGCGGCGTTGGCCGTCGAGCGGGCTGCCGTGCCGGCCGCACGTCGTACGGCGAGGAGCTCGGCCGCGCGGTTGCTCTTCGGCTTCTCGCCGAGGCCGACCAGGACCAGCAGTGGGGAGGACAGCGCGCCCCTTGTCGGTACTCGGGTCACCTCGCCCGACTTGCCCGTGAACCCCAGGGTGCTCAGCAGCGGACGCAAGGACCGGCCGTACGCCGACCTGACGTCCTCCGCGCCGTCCGCCAGCCTGGGGTTCTTGCCGTCCTCCCACGCGGCAACGACCACGGCATCGGCCCGAGTCTTCGCCGGGCTCGCGGCCCGTAGGTGGTAGGTGGTCACCGGGGAAGCCTAGTCATCGGGCGGCGCGAGCCTCGTGGTCTCGACAGGCTCGACCGACGGCCTTGCCGGTGTAGGTTCGCGGACATGGCCGACTCGACCGCGTCCGGCGAGGCGCTGGTGTTGTCACCGCTGCACGACCGGCACGAGGCGTTGGGCGCCAAGTTCGCGGAGTTCGGCGG
>JAFMQY010000139.1 GCA_017354415.1 Nocardioides sp. | reverse complement strand
CCGGCAGGCGCCGCGGTCCGCGAGCTCGTCCGCACCTCCGGGCCGCTGGTCATCGTCCAGTCGGCCGGCTGCTGCGACGGCAGCGCTCCGATGGTGCTCCCGGCCGAGGACTTCCTACTCGGCCGTGACGACATCCGGGTCGGGTGCGTCGAGGACGTTCCCGTCTCCATCAACGCGAGAGAGCTCGACGCCTGGGCGCATGGCGATCTCGAGCTCGACGTCGCCTCCGGGTACGCCGACGGCTTCTCCCTCGGCCCGGCCGACGGCCACCACTTCGTGAGCCGATCCGACGCCTGTCTCGCACCCACCATCCCCACGACTCCCACCACGGCCCCGGAGACCATCGAGGTGAAGAAGTGACCCTCAGACGTCCGTCGCGGGGCCGGAGGGCCCTTGTCCTCGGATGCCGTGGGCGATGAGACTCCGAGGGTGACGCACACGGGAGGGATGGCGGGGAAGTCCGACGGGCAGGGACCTGCTGACCGGATCATCGACGTCCCGGGGCTTCAGGCCCTGGTCGACCGGCTGATCGCGCGTGGCTACACCGTGATCGGACCGACGGTGCAGTCGGGCGCGATCGTCAACGCGGCCATCACCTCCGTCGAGGAGCTGCCGCAAGGCTGGGGAGACGACCAGGACGCCGGACACTATCGGCTCCGACGGCGGGACGACGAGGCGCTCTTCGGGTACGCATCGGGCGCTCAGTCGGCCAAGCCGGTGTTCTTCCCCACGGAGGAGGTGCTCTGGCGTGGGCGGCGGACGCAGGAGGGGTTCACGGTCGAGCCCGACGACTCTGCCGGCCGCGACGCGCCGTACGCCCTGCTGGGTGTCCGCTCGTGCGACTTGTCAGCGATCGGCATCCATGACGTGGTCCTGACCGGGCGGGTGCACGGCGACGTAGCCTACGCCGCGCGCCGGGCGGCGGCGTTCGTGGTGGCCGTGACCTGCTCCGATCCGGGGGGCACGTGCTTCTGCGTCTCGATGGGGACCGGCCCCCGGCCCGAACAGGGACGAGGTGCGCCCTACGACCTCTCGCTCACCGAGCTGCTGAATGGCGGTCCGCACCGCTTCGTGGTGGAGGTTGCCAGCGAGCGAGGTGCCGACGTCCTCGACGAGATCGGCGCCGGGCCGGCGCCGGCCGAGGACGTCGTGGCCGGGGATGCGGTGGCAGAGGAAGCGGACGCGCGGATGGGTCGCCACGTCGACACAGACGGGCTCAAGGAGCTGCTGTACGCCGCCGCGGACAGCCCGGTCTGGGACGACGTCGCCACCCGCTGCCTCGCGTGCGGGAACTGCACGGCCGTCTGCCCGACATGCTTCTGCACCAGCGTCGAGGACGTCACCGACCTCACCGGCGACCTTGCAGGGCGCACCCGGGTCTGGGACTCCTGCTTCGACGCCGACTACTCCTGGATCCACGGCGGGACCGTCCGCGCCACGACCAAGGCCCGATACCGACAGTGGATGACGCACAAGCTCGGCTCCTGGATCGACCAGTTCGGCATGTCCGGATGCGTGGGGTGCGGGCGTTGTGTCACCTGGTGCCCGGCGGCGATCGACATCACGGCAGAGGCCGCCGCACTCCGAGCGGCGGCCGAGCCTGACGAGCGAGATGCGGGGACGCTCCCATGAGGACCATCTCGGAGTACCTGCCGGAGCACCCGTTCTTCCGCGGTCTCGACGAGCGCTGGATAGACCTGGTCGTGGGGTGCGCGGCCAACACGCACGTGTACCCGGGCGCCTATCTCTTCCGCGAAGGGGGGCCGGCCGACAGGTTCTTCGTGGTCCGCCGCGGCCGGGTCACGATCGAGACGAGCACGCCGACCGGATCGATCGTGCTCGACACGGCTCACGAGGGAGATGTCGTGGGCTGGTCGTGGCTGGTGGCGCCGTTCCGCTGGACCTTCGACGCCCGGGCCACGGAGGAGACCAGCCTGGTCGCCGTCGACGGAGCCTGCCTGCGCGGCAAGTGCGAGGCCGACCCCGAGCTCGGCTACGCACTGTTGCAGCGGGTCGTCCAGACCATGTCGGATCGCCTGCAGTCCGCGCGGGCCCGCCTGCTCGACCTTTACGGGAACCGGTCATGAGTACGCAAGATGAGGTCGCGACCGAACGTTCGCGCACGGTCGACAGCGCCATGGTGCCGCGGCAGTTCGTGGTCACGGCGAGCCGCCGCGACACCCGGGACACGCGCACCCTGGAGCTGAGGGCCCTGGGTGATGAGCCGTTGGCATTCGGGTCCGGGCAGTTCACCATGCTGTCCGCCTTCGGCGCCGGCGAGGTCCCGATCTCGATCAGCGGCGATCCCACCCGTCCGGAGGTGCTGCAACACACGATCCGCGACGTCGGCGGCGCCACCCGGGCGCTGGTGGCCGCCTCGCCGGGAACCATGCTCGGCGTCCGCGGACCGTTCGGCCACGGCTGGCAGGTCGCAGACGGTCGCGGCAGCGACATCGTCTTCGTCGCCGGCGGCATCGGGCTGGCCCCGCTACGACCGGCGATCCTCGAGGTCTGCGCCGACCGCGCGTCGTACGGCCGGGTCTCTCTGCTGTACGGCGCCCGCACGCCGGAGGACATCCTGTTCGGGCCCGACCTGCGGGTCTGGGCCCGTGACCACGACATCGACGTCGAGGAGACCGTCGACACGGGGCCGCACGCCTGGCGCGGCCGGGTCGGCCTGGTCACCCAGCTGGTCGCCCGGGTCGCGTTCGACGCCGCGCACACCCTGGCGCTGGTCTGTGGCCCCGAGGTGATGATGCGGTACGCCGCGCAGGCACTGATCCACTGCGGCGTCACCGCGGACCGGATCCGGCTCTCCATGGAGCGCAACATGAAGTGCGGGGTCGGACTGTGTGGCCACTGCCAGCTGCGCGAGCTGTTCTTGTGCGTGGACGGACCGGTGCTGTCCTACGACCGGCTCGAGCCGCTGATGACCCGGGCGGAGCTGTAGCCATGGCCAAACCGAAGCTCGCCGTGTGGAAGTTCGCCTCGTGCGACGGCTGTCAGCTCACCCTGCTCAACTGCGAGGACGAGCTTCTCCCGCTCGCAGGCCAGGTGGAGATCGCCTACTTCCCCGAGGCCACCCGGGCGGTCGTGGAAGGCCCGTACGACGTCTCCCTCGTCGAGGGCTCGATCACCACGGCGGACGACCTCGAGCGGATCCAGCAGGTCCGTGCCGCCTCGCGCCGGCTGATCACCATCGGCGCGTGCGCCACCGCCGGAGGTATCCAGGCGCTGCGCAACTTCGCCGATGTGGAGGAGTTCCGCTCGGTGGTCTACGCCCACCCTGAGTACGTCGAGACGCTGGACCGCTCGACCCCGATCGCCGCGCATGTGCCGGTGGACTTCGAGCTCCGCGGATGCCCGATCGACAAGCACCAGCTGCTCGAGGTGCTGGCCGCCGAGATCCAGGGTCGCGCGCCGCGGATCTCCAGCCACAGCGTGTGCTTCGAGTGCAAGCGGCGCGGGAACGTGTGCGTCACCGTGGCCCACGGCACGCCCTGCCTAGGCCCGGTCACCCAGGCCGGATGCGGCGCGTTGTGCCCGTCGTACGACCGGGGCTGCTATGGGTGCTTCGGGCCGCAGAACACGCCCAACACCGCCTCGCTGACCACCCGGCTGCGTGTGCACGGGATGGACGAGGGCCAGGTACTCCGGGTCTTCCGGACCTTCAACGCCGCGTCGGAGGTCTTCCTGCGCGCAAGCGAGCGGCACGAGACGGCCAGGACGAGCGAGGAGGTGACTCCGTGAACCATCGGCTTACCGACGGCGGCCAGGTGATGCACGTCGACACGCTCGCCCGGGTCGAGGGTGAGGGCGCGATGCACATCGAGCTGCGCGACGGCAGGGTGATCGACGTGCAGCTGCGGATCTACGAGCCCCCTCGCTTCTACGAGGCCTTTCTCCGGGGTCGGGCGTGGACCGAGCCGCCCGACATCACCGCGCGCATCTGCGGCATCTGCCCGGTTGCCTACCAGATGAGCGCCTGCTGGGCGATCGAGCACGCCTGCGGTGTCACCGTGCCGGAGGCGATTCGGCTGATGCGCCGGCTGCTCTACTGCGGCGAGTGGATCGAGAGCCATGCGCTGCACGTGTACCTGCTGCACGCGCCGGACTTCCTCGGGTACGACGGGGCAGTCGACCTGGCCGCCGATCATCCGTCGGTGGTGGAGACCGGGTTGCGGCTGAAGAAGGCCGGCAACCAGGTGATGACCGTGGTCGGTGGCCGTTCGATCCACCCGGTCAACGTCCGTGTCGGCGGCTTCCACCGGATGCCTCGCACGAGCGAGCTGTCTGCGCTGCGACCGGTCCTGGAGCAGGCCCTCGAGGACGCCCTCGCCACCCTGCGGCTGGTGTCGGGCTTCGACTTCCCCGACATGGAGCAGCCCCACGAGTACGTCGCGCTCCGACCGGAGGTGGGCTACCCGATCGAGGAGGGTCGCGTCGTGACGTCCTCGGGACGCGGCTTCGACGTCCGCGACTTCCCCCTGCACCTCGACGAGTACCAGGTACCTCACTCGCACGCGCTCCATGCCCGTCTCGACGGCGGAACACGAGGGCCGTACGTCGTCGGTCCGCTGGCTCGTTACACGCTCAACCACGACCGGCTCGGCGACCTCGCTCGGGATGCGGCACGAGAGGGCGGCCTCGCGGCCGAATGCCGCAACCCGTTCCGGTCGATCGTCGTACGAGCGGTGGAGCTGGTCGAGGCTGTGTCGGAGGCGCTGCGGATCCTCGACGTGTGGACAGATGGGGCCGCTCCGAGCGTGCCGGTCCCGCCCCGGGCCGGCGAGGGCTTCGGAGCCAGCGAGGCGCCGCGGGGGATCCTGTTCCACCGCTACGTGCTGGACGCCGACGGCGTCATTCGGGACGCGCAGATCGTGCCGCCGACCTCGCAGAACCAGGCGGGCGTGGAGGCCGACCTTCGCGCGCTCGTCGAGGGCTGGGCCGACCTCGACGACCACGCACTCCAGCACCGGTGCGAGCAGGCCATCCGCAACTATGACCCGTGCATCTCATGCGCCACCCACTTCCTCGACCTCAGCGTGGACCGGTCATGAGGGCCGCGTCACTCGTCCTGGGGCTCGGCCGCTCCGACCGCGGCGACGACGGTGTCGGGCCGGCCGTCGTCGGGCGCATCGAGTCCCGATTGCCCCGCGGATCGGGCGTCCGTGTGCTCGCGCAGGAGGACCCGACGACGCTCCTGGACCTGTGGGAGGGCCACGACCACGTCGTCCTCGTCGACGCGGTCGTGACGGGAGACCCAGCCGGCACGCTTCACCGGTTCGACGTGGGAGCCGATGCCCCGCCACTGCCGGCGGACACGCTCGCCCGGGGCGCCCGAGCCGGGACGCACGCGTTCGGGCTCGCGACCACCGTCGAGCTCGGGCGGGCGCTGCACCGGCTGCCGGCCAGGGTCGTCGTCGTCGGTGTGGAGGCAGGGTGCCTCGATCTCGGCGCGGCACTCTCGCCGCCCGTGGCGGCCTCGCTGGAGGCGGCGGCTGAGCTGGTGTGGAGGGAGGTGGCCTCCGATGTGCCTGGGTGCGCTGGCTGAGGTGGTCAGCGTCGGCGCCGCTGATGTCGCCGAGGTCAGCTACGACGGTCGGCACGCGACCGTGTCCCTGCTGGCCCTCGACGAGCCCGTGGCCGTGGGTGACTGGCTCGTCGTACACGCGGGGTTCGTGCTCGAGCGGCTCACCGCCGCAGAGGCACGGGAGGCTGCCCGTATCCGGGCTGCCCGTCCCCGCACGGGCACCGGTGCTCCGTGAAGGTCGCTCATCCCGACGCCCGCACGTTCGCTCGGTGGACGGTCCCTCACCGTCCGGACGTTCAGCACTGACCGCCGGGAGCCAGTTTCGGAAGACTCGTGGGAAAGGACGATCCCGGGGGGTCCGGCACGGGCGAACGACGCAATATCGCGGCCTCGGTCGGCGCCTGGAGTGCCCGTCACCGGGTGGTGGCCGTCCTCGCCTGGGTGGTGCTCGTGGTGGTCGCCATGATGCTCGGGTCCTGGTCCGGGGCAGCGTCAGATGACCGAGGATCAGTACGCCGAGGGCGACTCCCCCGCGCGATCCAGATCCTCGATGCCGCGGGGCTCAGCCCGCCCGCCACGGAGATGTTCCTGGTCACGTCGCAGGGAGACGTGACGGCGCCGGCGTCGCGCGGCTCCGGGCGACGGGCCAGGTCGCCGGCGTGGTCGACCCCTACTCCCACGGACTCGTGTCGGCGGACGGTCGTTCGGTGCTGGTCCGGGTGTCCCTGACCGGCGACCCGATGACGAGCGGAGACCGAGCGCAACCGGTGCTCGACGCGCCGGCCGCGGTCCGTGTGGCGCATCCAGAGGTTCGCATCGACGAGTTCGGCGACGCCTCGGTCAACCATTGCTTCGACCAGACCATCGGCCGCGACTTCATGCGAGCTGAGTGGACCGCCGTACCGTTGGCCCTCGGCATCCTGCTCGTCGCCTTCGGCGCGTTCCTGGCCGCCGTGCTGCCCGTCGGCCTCGCGCTCACGTCCTTCCTCGCCGCCAACGGGATCTTGGCCCTCGTCACCCATCGGATGCCCCTCGACGAGTCGGCCAGCTCGGTGATGCTGCTGGTCGAGCTCGCGGTCGGGGTCGACTACCGCATGTTCTACCTGCGCCGGGAGCGCGAGGAGCGGACGCGTGGTCGAGACCCGGAGACCGCGTTACGGATCGCGTCCGCCACCTCGGGTCGCTCGGTCCTCGTCTCGGGGCTCACGGTCGTGGTCGCGACGTCGGGCATGTACCTCTCGGGGATGTTGCTCTTCGAGGGGTTCGCCACGGCCGCGATCCTGGTGGTCCTCGTCGCGGTCCTCGGCTCGGTGACCGTGCTGCCCGCGTTGCTGTCGATGCTCGGCGACCGCGTCGAGCTGGGCAGGATCCCCGGCCTGGCCCGGATGCGCCGAACGCGCGAGGACGGAAGCCGAGCCTGGGCCTCAGTCCTCGGTCGCGTCCTACGGCGCCCCGCCGTCTCGGCGTCGGTAGCAGTGGCCTTCCTCCTGGCGCTCGCCGCGCCGGCGGTCGGGATCCACACCGAACGGCTGGGTTTCGACCAGCTCCTCCCGGCCGACGCGAGCATCATGCAGAGCTACGACCGGATCACCCAGACCTTCCCCGGCGGCCCGAGCCCGGCTGACGTGGTCGTGCAGGCGCCGGACGTGCAGAGTCCCGAGGTCACGGCGGCCGTCGCGGCGTTCCGCGCCGGGGCTGTCGCCTCGAGTGGGGTGCGTGAGCCGATCATCGTCACCCCGCACCCGGGGGTGGGTGTCATCGAGATCTCGGTACCCCTGGTGGGCAGCGGATCCGATGCCTCGTCGGTCCGTGCACTCGACACGCTCGGGAACGAGGTCGTCCCGGCGGCGTTCCGTGGGGTGCCCGGCGTGCACGTGTACGTCGGAGGTCAGCTGGCGTTCTCCGAGGACTTCAACGCCGAGCTCCACCACTCGATCGTCCCAGTGATCGTCTTCGTGCTCGTGCTGGCGTTCGTGCTGATGCTGCTGGCCTTCCGGTCCGTGACCATCGCCGCGGTCTCGGTGATGCTGAACGTGCTCTCGATGGCCGCGGGGTTCGGCGTGATGGTCGCGGTGTTCCAGCACGGCTGGGGAGCGGGCCTGGTCGGATCCCGCGGAGTCGGGGCGATCGAGTCGTGGGTCCCGCTGTTCACGTTCGTGATCCTGTTCGGCCTCTCCATGGACTACCACGTGTTCGTCGTCTCGCGGATCCGCGAAGCACACGACCGCGGGATGGCCACCCGTGAGGCGGTCGCGCACGGTGTCCGGGTCTCCGCCGGCGTCGTGACCAGCGCGGCAGTGATCATGGTGGCCGTCTTCGCTGTGTTCGCAACCCTGTCCATGACAACTTTCAAGCAGCTGGGCGTCGGGCTCGCCGTCGCCATCCTCCTGGACGCCATCATCGTTCGCGGCGTTCTGCTGCCGTCCGTCCTCACGGTGTTGGGTGACCGCACCTGGTGGCTTCCCGGATGGCTGTCCTTCCTCGGCGACCGGACGCCCTCGGCACCCGCTCCGGCGCCCGAACCTTCCACGCTCGGCGCGGCTCACCACGACTGACGCGGAGACGGCTGGTTCATGCTCGGCCAGGCCGCCGTGGTGCAGCCGCTCAGGCTGGAATGAGCCGACGTCCCGTGATCTCGTGGGGAGTGATCCGGATGTGCAGGGTCCGCTGACCCTCTGCCCACGCAAAGGGCGGGTCCTGGCCGGCGGGGAGGTCGCCGCTGTCGACGTACGACGCCTCGCCCCGCACCAGCACGCTCCATCCGGTCTGGTTGTAGGCGTCGAAGTCGTCGATCTGGAACGACGCCTGCGCTCCTCGAAGATGCCGGGCAAGGCCCGAATGGGGTGCGACCCGGATCAGGATGGTGTCCTGGTCGAGGGTGTAGTTCACCGGGAGCACCACGGCTCCCCCGTCGTCGCAGTAGGCGACCCTGCCGACCTCGTGCGCTGCGAGCGCTTCGAGGCACTCGGCCTCACCCATTTCCCTCATGTGGCTGGGAAACCAGTGCTCTCTGGAGCTCACGGTGACCCTCTCCTCTACTGGCCCCAGCGTCTCGCCGGTGCGGTCCGCGGCACAAGCGGGTTGACCGGCCGGATCGAAATCGCGCCGTGGGGACCTCCGGCCCGGTCGGATGTGGGCTCAGGACCCTGCCCCCGGACCCCGGATGGGGCGCAGCGTGAGGTGAAGGCGGGTTCCGCGAAGACCTCGAGGGCCGCCCGCCAGTGCTCCGGACGGAGGCACCATGACATACGAACGAAACGTCCGGCAGGTGCCGGTCGGTGACTCGGTCAACTCGTTGATGAGCTGGCCGGTCGCCGTCGTGGAGATCACCGAGTCGGTCGCCGAGGTGTCTCGGGAGCTCGCCGCCGATGAGATCGGAGCTGTGCTCGTGCTGCACGACGGCGTCCTGGTGGGGGTGGCGTCGGAGCGCGACATCGCCACGCAGGTGGGAGCCGAGCTCGACCCGACGCAGCTCACCGCGGGTGATGTGATGTCGGCTGACCTGGTGACGGTGCCTCCCGAGGCTTCGATCCTCGAGGCTGCCCGGATCATGCGCGAGGCGCAGGTCCGTCATCTGCCGGTCGTCTCGGACGGCTTGATCGCGGGGATCCTCTCCATGCGCGACCTCTTCCACGTGCTGCTGGGCTCGGTGGAGAACGACGTGCACGAGACCGCGACACCCGCCGCTCACACGGAGACGCCCTTCCGGCACTATCAGCGTGCCGCGTGGCTGTCGACCTGCCCGCTGTGCGGTGAGGAGGCCGGGGCGAACAGGGCGAAAGGGTCCTGACTCGAGCACCCCGCGAAGGCCTCCCGAACGCAGCTGACACCTGAGGGGAGCCAGTCTCAGGCGGCGACTGTGGCGTCGAGGCGACCATCAACAGTCTGGCTCCTGAGCGGTGCAGCCCCAGCGGAGGAAGCGGAAGAGGACCGCTTCTCCGGCGTCGGCACCATGCTGCTCGGCGAGCTCCTCGCCGGATTCGGTCGCTCGGCGGCGGGCCCGTTGTGCCTCCCGCGATCAGCGCCCCGTCACGTCCGGCGCCCGGGATAGAGCAGGTAGCGCTCCCGCACCGCGCGGAACCCGGCCAGCTCGTCCTGCCAGCCGGCGACGACTGCGTCGGCGTCGGCGCCGCCGTCGATCGCCCGCCGGACCTGGTCGGAGCCGGTGAGCTGGTCGATCCAGAACGGCGCCGTGGTCTCGCGCCAGGCGAAGTCGCCCGGGTAGAGGGCACGGGCGGTGACGATCATCGTGATCGCTGTCCGGATGGCCTCGAGCTCGTCCCGGTTGCCGACGTGCAGCTGCACACCGCCGCAGGTCTGGCCGACGTACTTGGACGTGGTCGGCGCGAAGTAGGCCTCGCGGAAGGCGACGCCCGACAGTCCGGCCTGATTGAGCGCCTCGGCCCAGTGGTAGTCGACGTAGGGCGCGCCGATGAGCTCGAACGGCCGCGTCGTTCCCCGGCCCTCCGAGAGGTTCGTGGCCTCGAAGAGGCAGGTGCCCGGGTAGACGACGGCGGTATCGATCCGCGGCATGTTGGGGGAGGGCATCACCCATGGCTGCCCGGTCTCCTCGCCGTACATGGACCGTTGCCAGCGCTTCACCGGCGATACGGCCAGGTCGACCGCGCCATTCGCGTCGGAGTCCTGGGGCAGGAACTCGCCGTTGAACAGGCCGGCCAGCTCGCCCACGGTCATGCCGTGCTGCTGGGAGATCGGCTTGCGGCCGACGAAGCTGGCGAACTCGGGATGCATCACCGGCCCGTACGCCGCCGTCGCGCTGATCGGGTTCGGCCGGTCGAGCACTACGAACCGCACTCCGGCCATTGAGGCGGCGACCATGCAGTCATACATGGTCCAGATGTAGGTGTAGAACCGGGCGCCGACGTCCTGGATGTCGAACATCGCCGTCTCGACACCCGCCGCGCGGAAGAAGTCAGCGATCTGCGCCGGGGTCTTGCCGTAGGTGTCGTAGACCGGTACGCCGGCCCGCGGGTCGACGTAGTCGCCCTCCGAACCGCCGGCCTGGGCGCTGCCACGGAACCCGTGCTCGGGTCCGAAGGCGGCCACCAGGTCGACCCGGTCGTCGCCGGCCATCACGTCGACCTCGTGCCGCAGGTCCTTGATGATGCCGGTGGGGTTGGAGATCAGTCCCACCCGCTGTCCGGCGACCAGCCGATAGCCGTCGAGGGCGAGGGTTTCGAAACCGGTCAGGACGCCGCCACCGGCCTGGGTGCTCGCCGCCGCCGCGGGCTGGCCGGCGG
>JAFMQY010000138.1 GCA_017354415.1 Nocardioides sp. | reverse complement strand
GCTCGCTCTGGTCGCGGAGGCGGAGCGCCACGGCGTGGCCGTGTCTCCGGGACCGGTGTTCGCCGCCGACGGCGGTCTCGGCCGCTACGTCCGGATCCCCTACAGCCGTCCGGTGCCCGAGCTCCTGGACGCGGTCCAGCGTCTGGCCGAGGCGTGGGCGGCGGTCACGTCGAGCCGCCCCGGCCGCCCCGAACGGCGTACCCGGGTGATGGTCGCCTGAGTTCTCCAGGCTCCTCGTCAGACGAGGTCGACCGCGCGCAGCGAGGTCGCGTCGATCGCCTGCTCGATCTCCGCGAGCGCCTCGGCCGGGATGGCGGAGTCGACCGACAGCGCGACGAGGGCGTGGCCGCCCTTGGTGTCGCGGGAGACCTGCATGCCGGCGATGTTGACCATGCTGTCGCCCAGGATCCTGCCCACGGTGCCGACCATGCCGGGCCGGTCGGCGTAGGTGAAGAACGCCAGGTGGTCGGTGGGCTCGAGGTCGACGAGGAAGTCGTTCACCGCGACCAGCCGCTCGCGCTGCGCGATCCCGACCAGGGTGCCGCTGATCGATACCTGTGAGCCGTCGGCGAGGGTGCCGCGGATGGTGATCAGGTTGCGGTGGTCCGGGCTCTCGGCCTCGACGACCAGGCGTACGGCGGTGCCGCGCTCGGCGGCCAGCAGCGGGGCGTTGACGTAGGTCACCGGGTCCTCGACGACGTCGGAGAAGACACCCTTGAGCGCGGCCAGCTCGAGCACCTTGACGTCGTACTCGGTGATCTCGCCGCGCACCTCGACGTCGATCTGCTGCGCCACCTCGCCCGCCAGCGCGGTGAAGATGCGGCCGAGCTTCTCGGTGAGCGGGATGCCGGGCCGGACGTCCTCGGCGATGACGCCGCCCTGGACGTTGACGGCGTCGGGCACGAGCTCACCGCTGAGCGCGAGCCGCACCGATCGGGCAACCGCGATGCCGGCCTTCTCCTGCGCCTCGTCCGTGGACGCGCCGAGGTGCGGCGTGGCGATGACGTTGTCCAGCTCGAACAGCGGGCTGTCGGTGCAGGGCTCCTTGGCGTAGACGTCCACGCCGGCGGCCGCGATCCGGCCCTCCTTCAGCGCGGCGTACAGGGCGGCTTCGTCGACGATCCCGCCGCGGGCGGCGTTGACCAGGACCAGCGACGACTTGGCCTTGGCCAGCTCCTCCGCGCCGATCAGGCCCAGGGTCTCGGGGGTCTTGGGCAGGTGCACGCTGATGAAGTCGGACTCGGCGAGCAGGGTGTCGAGGTCCACCAACCGGACCCCCATCTGCGCCGCGCGGCCCGCCTGCACGTAGGGGTCGTAGGCGACCACGTTCATCCCGAACGCCGCGAGGCGCTGGGCGACCAGGACGCCGATGCGGCCGAGGCCGACGATGCCGACGGTCTTCTCGTACAGCTCGATCCCGGTGAACTTCGAGCGCTTCCACTCGCCGTTGCGTAGCGAGGCGTGCGCGGGGCTGATCTGCCGGGCGGCGGCGAGCAGCAGCCCGATCGCGAGCTCGGCGGCGCTGATGATGTTGGAGGTCGGCGCGTTCACCACCATGACGCCGGACTGGGTCGCGGCCTTCACGTCGACGTTGTCGAGACCGACGCCGGCCCGGGCGATCACCTGGAGGTCCTGGGCGGCGGCCAGGGCCTCGGCGTCGACCTTCGTGGCCGAACGCACCAGGATCGCGTCGACGTCGACGATCGCGGACAGCAGCTCGGCCCGGTCGGCGCCGTTGCAGTACCGGATCTCGAAGTCGGGGCCCAGCGCCTCGACGGTGGCAGGGCTGAGCTCTTCAGCGATGAGTACGACGGGCTTGCTCACAGCGGTGTCCTCGCAGATCGTGAATGTCCGGGGTTGCGGAGCCCGAGCTCCCGCACGACGCTGTGCCGGGTCGACTTTACCGGACTGGTGAGGCTTCGCAGATTCCGTCTCATTCGCAGCCCTCGGGGCCACAGACGTCTCCGGCCGCTCCGCCCACGACTGTGACCGGCGTCGGACGAGTGGCCCCCCAGACCTGGTCCAGGACCTGGCGGAACACCTCCGTCGGCTGCGCGCCGGAGACGGCGTACGCGCCCTCGAGGACGAAGAAGGGCACGCCGGTCGCGCCGTACGCCGCTGCCTGCGCGATGTCGGCGCGGACTGCCTCGCGGTAGTCCTCGCCCGCGAGCACGGCGTCGACACGGGCCGGTTCCAGCCCGGAGGAGACGGCGACGGCGCGCAGCACGTCGGGGTCGGAGACGTCGCGCGCCGCCTCGAAGTACTCGGCCATCAGCGCTTCCTTCGTGCGCGCCTGGAGCTCGGGGCCACCCTCGTCGAGGGCCAGGTGCAGCAGTCGGTGGGCGTCCACGGTGTTGGCATGCAGCGTCTCGTCGAGCCGGAACGTCAGACCCTCCTCAGCCGCCTGCCGGCGTACGTGCTCCTGCATCGCCGCGACCCGCTCCGCTCCGCCGTACTTGCGGGCGAGCGAGGCTGCCGTCGTCTCGCCGCCGCCGACCGGTGCCGAGGGGTCGAGCTCGAAGGACCGGTAGGTCACCTCGACCTCGTGCGGGAACTCCGCCACCGCGTGCTCGAACCGGCGCTTGCCGATGTAGCACCACGGACACACGACATCGGACCAGATCTCCACTTTCACGTGAGCCTTCAACCACCGTGCGCGACACGTTCTTCCCGCGCCGCCTCACGCGAACAGCGCTGTGCCGACGCACTTCCCTGGCTGCGCACCAGGGGGTACGGCGAAGATCGCGGAGCCGGTGAACTCGAGGTGGCACTGGACACGGTCCGGGTCGCGGCCCGGGTCACTGATCGCATTGAGGCGGCAGTCGTGCGCTCGGCTGCATCTTGGGGCTATCGAGAGGACCGACCATGAGCCCGAAGATCAACGTCTACCTGCCCGACGAGCTGGCCGCGGGGTCAAGGCGTCCGGCATCCCGGTGAGCGCGGTGTGCCAGCAGGCGCTGGCCGACGCCGTGGCTCGGAACCAGACCGGGCTCGCGATGCCCCAGGGGACCACCGACGACCTGTCGAGGAGCTTCACCCAGCGGGCGTACGGCGTACTGAAGAACGCCGAGAAGGCGGCGGAGCGGGCGGGAGACAAGCCGACCACCGTGGAACTCATGGCGGCCCTCGTCGAGTCCAACGGTCTCGCGGTCACGGTGCTCTCGGCGGCCGACATCGACCCGGAGGACGTCGTCGACGAGCTGCGCGGACGGGCGAAGGACGGCGGCCGAGCGGAGCCCCTGGAGCAGGTGGCCGAGCGCGCCGTCGAGCAGGCGCGGGGGCTCGGACACACCTACGTCGGCACCGAGCACCTCCTGCTCGCGATCACCGCCGGATCGCGCAGCGAGCTCGCGGCGAAGACGCTGCGCGACATGGGGATGACGCACGAGCGCGCGTTCCAGGGCGTGGTGACCGCACTGTCGGCGTACGAGTACGCGCGCGAGACGCTCACCTTCAGCGGGATCTCGGCGCCGATCCGTGCCGCGCTCGAGGACATCCGCTCCCGCCTGGCCCGGCTCGAGGACCGGGTCACGGGATCCTGATGATCAGCTCCCCGTGCGGGATCGAGATCCAGCCGTCCGGGTCGCCCGCCCAGGCGAGCCACGCGTCGGCGATCTCGCGCAGGTCCTCGCGACTCGCCCGGCCCTCCCGGACGAGCTGCTCGGCGAGCGCCGACCCGGTCACCCGGTCGGCCCACATGCCGCCCCACCACGCCCGCGTCTCCGGCGTCGCGACGCACCAGGCGCTCGACGTCGCCTCGACGTCTTCGAGCCCGGCCGCGTGCGCCCACGCCAACAGATGCCGGGCGGCATCCGGCTCGCCGCCGTTCGCCCGGGCTGCGACGCGGTAGAGCTCGAGCCAGCGGTCGAGCCCGGGCAGCTGCGGGTACCAGGCGAAGGCCGTGTAGTCGCTGTCGCGAACGGCGACCAGACCCTCGCGTCTGGTGACCCGAGCCATCTCGCGCAGGGCCGTCACCGGGTCGGCGACGTGCTGCAGCACCTGGTGGGCGTGGACGACGTCGAAGGTCCGGTCGCCGAAGTCGAGGCGGTGCACGTCACCGACGCGCACCTCGGCGTTGGTCACGCCTCGCCGCTGGAGCTCCTCCCGGGTCAGCGCCGCGGCCGCGTCGGTGATCTCCAGGGCGACCACCTCGCCGACGAGCCCGGCGAGGTCGGCGGTGATCGTCCCGGGACCGGACCCGACGTCCAGGAGCCGGTCGTCCGGTCGTAGATGGGGCAGCAGGTACGCCGCGCTGTTCGCGGCGGTCCGCGTTCGGTGCGACCGGAGCACGCTTTCCGCGTGCCCGTGGGTGTAGGTGCTCATGCGTCAGCGGGTCGCCGTGCCCTCGGTGTAGTCGCTGTCGTGCGACTTCACCCAGGACATCAGCTTGCGCAGCTCGCGGCCGGTGGCCTCGATCGGGTGCTGCTCGCCCTTCGCCCGCAGAGCGGCGAACTCCGGGCCACCCGCGTCCTGGTCGTCGATGAACCGCTGGGCGAAGGAGCCGTTCTGGATGTCGGCGAGGACCCCCTTCATGTTCTCTTTCACGTGCTCGTCGATCACCCGCGGACCGGACACGTAGTCGCCGTACTCGGCCGTGTCCGAGACCGACCAGCGCTGCTTGGCGATGCCGCCCTCGTACATCAGGTCGACGATCAGCTTGAGCTCGTGGAGGCACTCGAAGTACGCGACCTCGGGCTGGTAGCCGGCCTCGGTGAGCACCTCGAAGCCGTACGACACCAGCTGCGAGGCGCCACCGCACAGCACGGCCTGCTCGCCGAACAGGTCGGTCTCGGTCTCCTCGGTGAACGTCGTGCGGATGCCGCCGGCGCGGAGCCCGCCGATGGCCTTGGCGTAGGAGAGGGCGACGTCCCACGCCTTACCGGACGCGTCCTCCTCCACGGCGACCAGGACCGGCACGCCACGGCCGTCGACGAACTCGCGGCGCACCAGGTGGCCCGGCCCCTTCGGGGCGATCATGATCACGTCCACGCCCTCCGGCGGCGTGATGTAGCCGAACCGGATGTTGAAGCCGTGCCCGAAGACCAGGGTGTCGCCGGCGGCGATGTTGGGCTCGATCGCCTCGGCGTAGAGCTTCCGCTGGGCGGGGTCGGGCGCGAGCACGACGATCACGTCGGACTCCTCGACCGCCTCGGCCGGGCTCATCACCCGCAGGCCCTGGGCCTCGGCCTTGGCCCGAGACTTCGAGCCCTCGGGCAGGCCGACGCGGACGTCCACCCCCGAGTCGCGCAAGGACAGGGCATGCGCGTGGCCCTGGCTTCCGTAGCCGAGGACCGCGACGTTCTTGCCCTGGATCACGGACAGGTCGGCATCGTCGTCGTAGAACATCTGGGCCACGGTGGGCTCTCCTTCGTGCGTTCTCGGGTACTTCGTGGGGACTTCTGTCACTTCATGGGGGTTGCAACGGCCGACAAGCGACGGGATCGCCGGTGAACCGGGGATCCCGTCAGCCGCTGGCCGCCGTCGGCACGGCGATCGGCCGGGCGGTGCGTTCGCTGATGGACCGGGAGCCGCGACCGATCGCGACCATCCCCGACTGCACGAGCTCACGGATGCCGAACGGCTCGAGTATCCGGCGGAAGTCGGAGAGCTTGTCGGCGTTGCCCGTGATCTGGATCGTCAAGGCCTCGGGGGCGATGTCGATCACCTTGGCCCGGAACAGCTGGACCGCGTCGAGGACCTGGCCCCGGGTGGCCGCATCGGCCCGGACCTTGACCAGCATGAGCTCCCGGTTGACCGACTGCGGACCGTCGAGCTCGACGATCTTGATCACCTCGACCAGCTTGTTGAGCTGCTTGGTGACCTGCTCCAGTGGGGAGTCCTCGACGTTGACCACGATGGTCATCCGCGAGATCTCCTCGTGCTCGGTGGGTCCCACCGCGAGGGACTCGATGTTGAAGCCGCGACGGCTGAACAGGCCGGCGATCCGGGCCAGGACGCCGGGCTTGTTCTCCACCAGGACCGAAAGCGTATGCGTCGTCATGAACTACCAGCTCCCTGGATCATCGGCCACGAGGGATCGGGGCTCCCGCGCAGTAGTGTCCATCCGTCGCGCAGCGACTCCACCGCAGAGCGTCGTGGGGTGAGCATCACAGCTCGTCCTCGTCGAACTTCGGTGCCAGGTTCCGGGCGTACTTGATGTCGTCGTTGCTGGTGCCGGCGGCCACCATCGGCCACACCATGGCGTCGCGATGCACCCGGAAGTCGACGACGACCGGCCGGTCGTCGATCGCCATCGCCTTCTCGATCGTGGCGTCGACGTCGTGCGGCGAGTCGCAGGCCAGCCCCTCGCAGCCGTAGGCCTCGGCGAGCTTGACGAAGTCGGGGATCCGCTTGCTCTCGAGATCGGTGTGGGAGTAGCGCTCGTTGTAGAACAGGGTCTGCCACTGGCGGACCATCCCCAGCGACTCGTTGTTGATGACCGCCACCTTGATCGGGATGTCGTTGATGGCGCAGGTCGCCAGCTCCTGGTTGGTCATCTGGAAACAGCCGTCGCCGTCGATCGACCACACGGTCGCGTCGGGACGGCCGACCTTGGCGCCCATGGCGGCCGGCAGGGAGAACCCCATCGTGCCGAGGCCGCCGGAGTTGATCCAGGTGCCCGGCTTCTCGAAGTCGATGAAGTGCGAGGCCCACATCTGGTGCTGTCCCACGCCGGAGGTGTAGATCGTGTCGGGACCGGCGATCGCGCTCAGCCGCTCGAGCACGTACTGCGGGGCGAGGCTGCCGTCGGCGGGCGCGTCGTACGCCACCGGGTAGCGCTTCTTCAGGCCGGCGAGGTAGTCCACCCACGCCTCGTAGTCGCCGGTGTGCCCGCCCGTTGCCTCGGTCCGCAGCAACGTCGTGAGGTCGCCGATCACCTCGCGGCAGTCGCCGACGATCGGCACGTCGGCCGTGCGGTTCTTGCCGATCTCGGCCGGGTCGATGTCGGCGTGGATCACGAGGGCGCCGGGTGCGAACGAGTCGAGGTTGCCGGTGACCCGGTCGTCGAAGCGGGCGCCGAGGGAGACGATCAGGTCGCTGCGCTGGAGAGCCGCGACAGCGGCGACGGTGCCGTGCATGCCGGGCATGCCGAGGTGCTGGGGGTGGCTGTCCGGCAGGGCGCCTCGTGCCATCAACGTGGTGACGACCGGGATCCCGGTCAGGTCGGCCAGCTCGAGCAGCTCCCGCGAGGCGCCGGCCCGGATGGTGCCACCGCCGACGTAGAGCACGGGCCGCTTCGCCTCCAAGATCAGCCGGACGGCCTCCTTGATCTGCTTGGCATGGGGCCGGGTCACCGGGCGGTAGCCAGGGAGGTTGAGCTCCGTCGGCCAGGTGTACGACGTGGTGGCCTGCAGCGCGGACTTCGCGACGTCGACCAGCACCGGGCCCGGGCGGCCGGTCCGGGCGATGTGGAACGCCTCGGCGATGGTGCGCGGGATCTCGGCCGGGTCCTTGACCAGGAAGTTGTGCTTGGTGATCGGCATGGTGATGCCCCGGATGTCCGCCTCCTGGAAGGCGTCCGTGCCGATCGAGGCCGCGCCGACCTGGCCGGTGACGGCGACGACCGGGACCGAGTCCATGTAGGCGTCGGCCAGCGGGGTCACCAGGTTGGTCGCTCCGGGACCGGAGGTCGCCATGCACACGCCCACACGACCGGTCACCTCGGCGTATCCCTGGGCCGCGTGTCCGGCGCCCTGCTCGTGGCGGACCAGGATGTGCCGGATCGAGGAGTCCATCAGCGGGTCGTACGCCGGCAGGATCGCTCCGCCCGGGATCCCGAAGATGTGCTCGACGCCGGCGGCCTCGAGCGACCTGATCAAGCTCTGCGCGCCGTTCATGGTCACGCCCGCCTGCTGGCTCATCACCGTGTCCTGTCTCGTTCTCGGCCTTGTCGGGGAAACAAAAACCCCTCGACCGGGACGGCGAGGGGTGACGCGTGGGAGGAGGCGAGGCTCAACCCGCGCGTCGGGTGCGTACAAGGAGCTTCGTGCGCATGGGGCAACGCTCCCTGCTGCCTCCCGATGCCGTCAACCCAGCCTATCCGCCGTCCCAGATCGTGGGACGGCGGTCCCGCCATCTGGGCGTCCTCACCCGTGCTCGACGCCGGCCAGCACGGTCGACACGCCGTCAGTCGCGGCCAAGCCCGGACGTGATACAGGCCTTGTTTCCCTGCGCGTCTGTGAGGACGACGAAGGACGGCGCGTTCTCGTCGCTGACCAGCGTGCCGCCGGCGGCCAGAGCGGCTGCGATCCGCTCCTCCGCAACATCGTGGGGCACCCGGACGTCGAGGTGGAACCGCTGCCGGGGTTCGTCGTGCGGTTCGGTGTGCTGGAACCACAGGGTCGGCAGTGCCCCGACCGTGTCGAACATCTGCGTGTCGCGGGCCGGGTCGTCGGTGAGCCCGAGGACCGCCTTCCAGAAGGGCTTGATCTCCTCATGGTCGGCGGTGTCGAGCGCGATCTCGACCACCGACAAGGACGCGGGGTCGGCCTCCACCCCGAGATCGGCCGCGGCCGCGCTGATCCCGCGCGCCAGGTCGACGTCGCGGGAGGTGACGCTGCCCACGTCGTGGCTGAACGTCCGGATCGCCACCGTCGGATAGCGCAGGTCGACGTCGGGATGGTGGTTGGCCTCCTCCGCGAGCTCGCCGATCCGCGTGGTCAGCGCCAGGCCGGTCGCGAAGTCGCCGGTGCGGAAGCGGGCGTGCAGGGAGTCGAAGAGCCGCCGCCAGTCGGTCAGCCCGGCCGCCTCGGTCTCGGTGAAGGTCAGGGGTCGCTGCGGGTCCGTCGACGTCATCCCCACAGCCTGCACCTGAGGGAGCATTCAGGCGAGTGCGGCCATCGTCTCCCGGACCGCGGCGATACCGCGCTCGAGCTCGTCGTACGACGTGGAGAGCGGCGAGAGCCCGATCCGGAGGCCACCGGGGCCGCGATAGTCGGGAAGCACGTCGCGCTGCCAGAGTGCGGCGACCACTTCACGCATCCGCGGGTGGTGCAGCGTCACGTGCCCGCCGCGCCGGTCCGGGTCCCGCGGCGACGCCAGGGCCACACCGAACGGCGCGAGCCGCTCGTCCGCGAGCTCGACGGCGTACGCCGTGAGCTGCTCGGACTTCTTGCGTACGGCGTCCATGCCCGCCTCGTCGATCAGCGCCACCATGTCCCGGATCCCCAGCATCCCCACCACGGCCGGCGTCCCGGACAGGAATCGCCGGATGCCCACGACCGGCACGTAGTCGGGTCCCATCAGGAACGGGTCGGTGTTGCCCATCCAGCCCTGGATCGGCTGGGTGAACGTCTCGAGGTGCTGGTCGGCGACGTAGCAGAACGCGGGCGAGCCGGGGCCTCCGTTGAGGTACTTGTAGGTGCAGCCGGCGGCGAGGTCGACGTCCCATTCGTCGAGCCTGGTCGGCACCGCACCCACCGAGTGGCACAGGTCCCACAGCACCAGGGCGCCGGCGTCGTGGGCGACCTGGGTAATAGCGGGCACGTCGGCGATCCAGGAGGAGCGGTAGGCGACATGGCTGAGCTCCACGAGCGCGGTCTGCTCCCCCACCACCTCGGCCACCTGCTCGACGGTCGCCCCCGCGCTGATGTCGACGTCGAGCCAGCGCACGGTCAGGCCGCACTCCTCGGCTATCCCCATCACCAGGTACCGGTCGGTGGGGAAGTTGTCGCCGTCGATCACGATCTCGGTCCGACCCGGCCGGGCCGCGACAGCCGCGCGGATCAGCTTGTAGAGCAGCACGGTGGTGGAGTCGCCGACGGCGACCTGGCCGGGAGCAGCGCCCAGGCAGACCCGGCCGATCTCGTCGCCGAGGGAGAGGGGCAGGTCGAACCAGGTCTCGTCCCAGCCGCGGATCAGTCGGCTGCCCCACTCCGTCCCGACGAAGTCGCGCATCCTCTCGACCGTGACCGTCAGCGGCCGGCCGAGGGAGTTGCCGTCGAGGTAGACCAGGGAGGAGTCGGTGCCGACGAACCGCTCACGCAAAGCGGCGAGTGGGTCGGCGTCGTCGAGAGGATGGCTCATGCCAGCAGTCTCGCTCACGTCCCAGGCGGGCGTCCCCTCTGGTCGCCGACGAGGCTCAGGGCGTTCCTTTTCGCACCGCAGCGGGGTCGACCACCAGCCACGGGTCCAGCATCGCGCCGAGCAGGCGGCCGTCGGGCCGGACCTCCGGCCCGTCGCTGAGGTCGGCCACCAGGCAGGTCACGTTGTCCCTCCCTCCGGCCGCCAGCGCGGCCTCCACAAGTCGGCCCGCGGCGACGTCCGGGTCGGGCTCGCGCAGCGCCTCCGCGACCGCGCCCTCAGGCACGAAGTCGGTGAGGCCGTCGCTGCACAGCAGGAGCCTGTCGCCGACACGGAGGTCGAGGTCGCGAACCACCGGCCCGGCCTCGTCATCACTGTTGACGGAGTTCACGACCACGCTGCGGTACGGATGCCGGGCCGCCTCCTCAGGCGTCAGGCGACCCGCATCCAGGAGGGACTGGACGAAGGTGTGGTCGGTGGAGAGCCGGGTCAGCACGCCGTCGCGGAACGAATAGGCGCGCGAGTCTCCGACGTGCACGAGGGTCACGGTCTCCCGCCGGATCAGGGCGGCCGTCAGCGTGGTCGCCATGCCGGCGCGTGTCGCGTCATCCGCGACCCCGCGGCGCAGTTCGCGGTGCGCCATCCGCACCGCGTCCACCAGCAGCTCGGCCGGGTCCTGCTCCGGGTGGGCTGCCGCCAGCGCGCTCACGACGTACGTCGTGGTGGCCGACGCCACCTCGCCGGCGGCGGCTCCCCCGACCCCGTCGGCCACCA
>JAFMQY010000036.1 GCA_017354415.1 Nocardioides sp. | reverse complement strand
GCTTCACGGCGAACGGCGTGACCCCCGCGGACTTCGCCCGGGTCACGGCCTCCGTCGAGACCTGGCCCGAGTGGTGCGCCGCATGGGTGGCGGTCGGCGAGCAGCACGAGGAGCTCGGCCGCGAAGCGCTGAAGGACGGCCGGCTGCGGTCGGCCGGCGAGCACCTGGCCCAGGCCGCGGCGTACTTCCACTTCGCGAAGTTCGTCTTCGTCGAGGACCTCGACCAGATGAAGGCCGCCCACGCGCGGGCGGTGGCGGCGTACGCCGACGCGCTCCCGCACCTCGACCCGCCGGGACGCCGGGTGGAGATCCCGTTCGAGAACGGCACGCTGGTCGCCGTCGTCCGCACGCCGTACGGCGAGGGGCCGTTCCCGGTCGTGCTGATGATCCCCGGCCTCGACTCGACCAAGGAGGAGATCCGCTCCACCGAGCAGACCTTCCTCGACCGCGGGTTGGCGACGTTCAGTGTCGACGGTCCCGGCCAGGGCGAGGCGGAGTACGACGTGAAGATCCGCGGCGACTGGGGCCCGGTCGCCGAGGTCCTGTACGACGCCATCGGCACGCGGCCCGATCTGGACCGGGGCCGGCTCGGCGTCTGGGGCGTGAGCCTGGGCGGCTACTACTCGGTGCGGGTCACGGCCGCGCTCGGTGACCGGGTGTCGGCCGCGGTCGCGCTGGCCGGCCCGTTCAACTTCGGCGAGTGCTGGGACGGCCTGCCGTCGCTCACCCGTGACACGTTCCGCGTCCGCTCCGGCGCCCGCGACGCCGACGAGGCACGCACGATCGCGCAGACCCTCGACCTGTCCGTCGTCGCCGGTGACGTCACCGCGCCGATGCTGCTGGTGTTCGGCAAGAAGGACCGGCTGATCCCCTACCAGCAGGCCGAGAAGGCGCATGCCGCCGTACCCGGCAGCGAGCTGCTGATGCTCGAGGAGGCCAACCACGGCTGCGCCGACTACTCGCCGTGGCATCGCCCGCGTACGGCGGACTGGCTCGCTGCTCATCTCGGGGGCGACTCCGGAGACCCCGGCGGTCTCCGAGCCACCACTCACGCCACCACACACGCAAGGTCAGGAGTCTGATGACTGCCTCGGATCCCCACGCCCCGCACACGCCCGGATCGGTCGCGATCGGCTGGATCGGCGCGGGCCGGATGGGGGCCGCGATGGCCAGCCGTCTGGCCCTGGCCGGCGAGGACGTCACGGTGTGGAACCGCACCCGCGCCAAGGCCGAGGCCCTGACCGACACCGGATGCCACGTCGCCGACACGATCGCGGATCTGCGTGACCGCGCTGTCGTGTTCACCATGGTCTCCGGACCGGCCGACCTCGCTGCGGTGCTCGTCGGCGACGGCGGCCTGCTCGCCGACCCCGACCATGTGCCCGGGGCGGTGGTCGACTGCTCGACCGTCGACGCCGAGACCTCGGCCGAGATGCGTGAGGCCTGTGCTTCGCGTGGGGTCGCCTTCCTGTCGGCCCCCGTGAGCGGCAACGGCAAGGTCGTGTCCGCCGGTCTGCTGACGCTCGTGGTCTCGGGTCCGGAGCAGACCTGGCTCGAGGTCGCGCCCCTGCTCGAGCACCTCGGTCAGGGCGCGACGTACGTCGGTGAGGGCGACGCGGCCCGCCTGGCCAAGATCTGCCACAACGTGATGCTCGGCGTGGTCACCCAGTGCATGGCCGAGATCACCGTCCTCGCGGAGAAGGGCGGGATGTCGCGGGCGGCCTTCCTCGACTTCCTCAACAAGTCGGTGATGGGCTCGACGTTCACGCGGTACAAGTCGCCGGCGTTCGTGCACCTCGACTACAGCCCGACGTTCACGCCGCTGCTGCTGCGCAAGGACTTCGACCTCGGCTTCGCCGCGGCACACGACCTCGACGTCCCGATGCCCGTGGCCGCCGCCGCGGCCGCCGCCGTCCAGGCCAGCGTGAGCAGCGGCCGGGTCGACGAGGACTTCGCGATCCTGCTCGACCTGGAGGCGCACGCCTCCGGACTCGCCCTGAAGCCGGAGGACGCCGAGGTGGACGACGGACTCTCGGGGACTGGTACGCCGTGACCCGGCCGCTCGCGGCTCCCGGGCACATGGGGGTCGACTACGAGGAGCGGGTCGACTTCGCGCGGCTGCGCGACTACCGGCTGGGTCGTGCCCGGGCGGCGCTGGAGAGCAGCGAGTGCGGGGCGTTCCTTCTCTTCGACTTCTACAACATCCGCTACACGACGCACACCTGGATCGGTGGCGCCCTCGGCGACAAGATGATCCGCTACGCTCTGCTGACCCGCGACCGCGACCCGATGCTGTGGGACTTCGGTTCGGCGGTCAAGCACCACAAGCTCTACTCGAAGTGGGTTCCGGAGGAGAACTACCGGGCCGGCTTCCTGGGCTTCCGCGGGGCGGTCGCGCCGACCGTCGGGCTGATGGAGTCGGCCGTCGCCGAGATCAAGTCGCTCCTGGTCGAGGCCGGTGTCGCCGACCAGCCGGTCGGGGTCGACATCGTCGAGCCGCCGTTCCTGTTCGAGATGCAGCGGCAGGGACTGACCGTCGTGGACGCCCAGCAGCACATGCTCGACGCCCGGGTGATCAAGTCGCCGGACGAGATCATGCTGCTGACCCAGGCGGTCGCCATGGTGGACGGGGTCTACCAGGGGATCGTGGAGCGGCTCAAGCCCGGCAATCGCGAGAACGAGATCGTCGCCTACGCGAACCAGCGGCTCTACGAGATGGGGTCGGACCAGGTCGAGGCGATCAACGCGATCTCCGGGGAGCGGTGCAACCCGCACCCGCACAACTTCACCGACCGCCTGATCCGGCCGGGCGACCAGGCGTTCTTCGACATCATCCACTCCTTCAACGGCTACCGGACCTGCTACTACCGGACGTTCTCCGTCGGCAGTGCCACCGAGCCGCAGCGTGACGCCTACAAGCAGGCCCGGGAGTGGATGGACCGCGGCATCGAGGGCATCAAGGCCGGTGTCGGCACCGACGAGGTGGCCGCGCTGCTGCCCCGGGCCGAGGAGTTCGGGTTCGGCAGCGAGATGGAGGCGTTCGGGCTGCAGTTCGCGCACGGACTCGGCCTCGGCCTGCACGAGCGGCCGATCATCTCCCGGCTGAACTCCATGAAGGAGCCGATCGAGCTCCGGGCCGGCATGGTGTTCGCGCTCGAGACCTACTGCCCGGCGTCCGACGGCTACTCGGCCGCCCGGATCGAGGAGGAGATCGTGCTCACCGAGGACGGACCCCAGGTGCTCACCCTGTTCCCCGCCCAGGACCTGTTCATCGCCAACCCCTACTGAGTCCCGTCGGTCGAGCTCGTCGAGACCACGGCACGGAAAGGACTCACCATGGCCGACTTCACGCTCGACCAGATCGCCGACCTCCCGCGTGACCTGCTCATCGGCGGGCAGGCCGTGCCCGCGTCCGACGGTGGCCGCTTCGACGTGGTCGACCCCGCGACCGGGAAGGTGATCACCTCGGTCGCCAACGGCACGGTCGACGACGCGATCGCTGCGGTCGACGCGGCCGACGCCGCGGCCCCCGGCTGGGCGGCCACCGCTCCACGCCAACGGGCCGAGGTGCTGCGCCGCGCCTTCGAGGAGATGACCGCGCGTGCCGACGAGCTCGCCCACCTGATCTCCCTCGAGAACGGCAAGGCTCTGCCCGACGCCCGTGGGGAGGTCGCCTACGCCGCGGAGTTCTTCCGCTGGTATGCCGAGGAGGCGGTCCGCGCCTCCGGCGAGCTGACCACCGCACCGTCCGGCGCCAACCGGATCATGGTGGTCCGCCAGCCCGTCGGGATCGCCGTGCTGGTGACGCCGTGGAACTTCCCGGCCGCGATGGCGACCCGCAAGATCGGGCCGGCGCTGGCGGCCGGCTGCACGGTCGTACTGAAGCCGGCCTCGGACACCCCGCTGACAGCGCTGCTGATGGCCAAGATCCTCGACGACGCCGGGGTACCGGCGGGCGTCGTCAACGTCTTACCCGCGCGTCGTTCCGGCGCCGTCGTCTCCGCGATGCTGCACGACGCGCGGGTCCGCAAGCTCTCCTTCACCGGGTCGACCGAGGTCGGCCGGATCCTGCTGAAGGAGGCTGCCGACCAGGTCGTGAACTGCTCGATGGAGCTCGGCGGCAACGCGCCGTTCGTGGTCTTCGAGGACGCTGACCTCGACGCCGCGATCGACGGGGCGATGGTGGCCAAGATGCGCAACGGCGGCGAGGCGTGCACCGCGGCCAACCGCTTCTTCGTCCAGGCCGACGTGGCTGACGAGTTCTCCCGACGGCTGGCCGAGCGGATGTCGGCCATGCAGGTCGGCCCCGGGATCGCTGACGACACCGAGGTCGGGCCCCTGGTCAACGAGGAGGCGGCGGTCAAGGTCGACGAGCTGGTCCGCGGTGCGGTGGACGCCGGCGGCCGGGTGGTCGTGGGTGGGTCGCGCCCTGACCGACCGGGCTTCTACTACACGCCGACCGTGCTCACTGACGTGCCGTCCGGCGCCGCCATCCTGCGGGAGGAGATCTTCGGGCCGGTGGCGCCGATCGTGACGTTCACCGACGAGGCCGAGGCGGTCCGGCTGGCCAACGACACCGAGTTCGGCCTGGTGTCCTACCTCTACACGAGCGACCTCGCCCGCGGCCTGCGGGTCAGCGAGGCGTTGGAGTCCGGGATGGTCGGCCTCAATCGCGGACTGGTCTCCGACCCCGCCGCTCCGTTCGGCGGCACCAAGCAGAGCGGGATCGGCCGCGAGGGCGGCCACGAGGGCATGCTCGACTACTTGGAGTCGAAGTACATCGCCGTCACCTGGTGATCATCCGGCGAATGACACGGACAGCCGGCCGAGATCCTCGAACGCCACGGTCCAGGTCTCGCCGGCTGCCACGTCGAGCGGGGGCACCACCGAGCCGGTGATCACCACGTCGCCGGCGAGGATGGCCGCCCCGCAGGCTGTCAGGGTTTCCGCCATCGACGCGAGGACGTCGCCGACGTTTCCGGTCAGGGCCTCCGGGGTGTCGGTGCGGGCGACCTCCTCTTCGCCGCGGTGTACGACGGCGGTGAGGTGGGCGGTGTCGCGCAGGTCCACGACCGGCCCCAGCACGACCTAGCGGTGGTAGATGTTCCCCGCGACGATCTCCTCGACGTCCTCCGGCGGTACGTCGAGGTCGGCGACCTCGATGGCGACCGAGATCCCGCCGACGGCTGCCAGGGCCTCGGCTCCGGTCGCTCCGGGTGGGACGTCGCGAGCCAGGTGGAGCGCCACCTCCGCCTCCAGCACCGATTTCGTGCTCCCGGCGAGGGAGACGGTGGCGCCGTCCTCCAGCAGGCGCTCGTGGGTCAGGTAGCCGACCAGCGGCCGGCCGGTGCCGAACCGCTCCATCGCTGCCGGTGCGCCGAAGCCGGCCCTCCAGCCGAGGTGCGTGCCGCCCTCGAGGCGCTGCCGCTCGAGCATGCGCGTCGTACCGGCGACGACGCGTGGGTCGACATCGGCCACCGCTCAGTCCTCGAAGGTCTCGTCGGGACCGGGCAGTCCGTAGCCGGCCGCGTCGAGCGAGCCGGCGCCGCTCCAGCCCCAGATGAGCAGGACGTCCTCGTCGCCGGTGTTCACGAAGCCGTGGTAGTTGCCGCGCGGGGTGAAGATGACGTCGCCCGCCCCGGACGGCTCGCGGCCGGTGTTGGTGTGGATCTCACCCCGGCCAGACATCACGACCAGGAACTCGTCGGCGTCGGTGTGGAGGTGGCGCTCGTGGCGCGCGCCGGGCGGTAGCACGGTGCGCCCGACGACGAGCTGCCGGGAACCGGCGGTCTTCTCGTCGATGAGGTACTGCACCTGCATGTTCACCCAGCCCTCGTCCTCTCGGAGGTTCTGCTCCAAGGGGACGGCGTCGACGGTGGTGCGGTAGGGCGGCGGTGTCGTGTGATCGCTCATGTCGGGATTCCCGCCATCCGTCGGTAGGTGTCCGCGACGCTCACGAGGAAGTCGCGGTCGGAGAGGTCGCTGCTGCGGGCGGCGCTGAGCATCTCGCTGGCAGCCGAGCAGGTGGGTACGGCGGCGCCCAGTCGCCGCCCGAGCTCCTGGGCGAGGACGAGGTCTTTCTGCTGCAGCTCCACGTCGGCGTACACGGTCGTGTCGTCCACGAGCAGCGGGGCGCGATAGCCGATGACGGGCGAGGCGATGACGCTCTTCAATGCCGCGTCCACGACGGCGGACCGGGAGACGCCTGCCTTCTCGACCAGGGTGACCGCCTCGGCGAAGGCGGTCACGGAGACGACCAGCGTGAGGTTGATCGCGACCTTGCTGAGGATCGCGTGACCGGCCGGGCCGATGTAGGTCACCTTGGGGCCGATCGCGCGCAGGACGGCCGCGACGTGCTCGAACGCGGCACGGTCGCCGCCGACCATGACCGACATCTGTCCCGCGGCCAGAGTGGCCGGGCTGCCCGACACGGGGGTGTCGAGGAAGTGGGCGCCGGTCTCGGCGACGCGTTGGGAGAGTGCGACGCTCGCGTCCGGAGAGATGGTGCTGAGGTCGCACCACACGGTGCCGGGCTCGAGGCCAGCGAGGATGCCGTCGTCGCCCTCGGCCGCCTGCTGGACGGCCGTGGTGTTGGTGAGCATCGTGAACAGCAGGTGTGACCGGGCGGCGGTTTCCCGCGGTGTCCCGCCCCAGGTCATGCCGGCGTCGAGCAGGTCCTGGGCCTTGCTCTGCGTGCGGTTCCAGACGGTCATCGGATGGCCGGCGTCCATGAGCCGCCGCGCGATGCCGGCCCCCATGGCACCCAGGCCGATGAAACCCACCTGCTCAACGTCACTCAACATGGCAGGCGACGCTACCGGTGAGTCTGTTACCCGCTGCAGTCTGGTGGTGTCGAGACGGTCGTGGAGCGACCTCCTCGGCCACCGGTGGCCGGGTTCCTGCGCGTCCCCTCGGCCACTGCACTGTCGGGACCACGTGGTCCCGACAGTGCAGTACTGCCCGGCAAGTCGAGGTGAAGGTCAGCGCTTCGCCCAGTAGTCGTCCTTGGCCTCCGACTCTGCCAGCTCCTCGGCGTTCCGGAAGCCGGGGGCCATGGCGGCGTCGGTGCCGGCGAGGTACTGGTGGTGGTCGATGCCGAGCAGCCGGATCCAGCTCTGCTGGCCGTAGGTGAGGGCGATGAAGTTGCCGAGCTCGACCAGCTCCGGCTCGGAGAAGTGCGTCCGCAGTCGGGACCACATGCCGTCGAGATCATCCTCGCCCCAGGCGATCGCCTGGGCGTAGGAGAGTGCGGCCTTCTGCCGGTCGTCGTACTGGTCGGAGGTCTCGAAGTTGAGCAGCTCGTCGTACTGCATCTCCTGTAGGCCGGCGTTCGTCGCCTTGATCGAGCGCTGGTTGCCGCAGAACTCGCACTTCACCGTCCGCGAGATGTAGACGCGACACAGCTCCTTGATGGAGTGGTCGCAGACGCCGGAGTGGAACAACGCCTTCCACGAGTCGGCGAACGCCCAGAAGGCGGCCGGCACGTGCGCGCGCACCGCGGAGCTCTCCGGGCGCGGCGTTCCCTCGCGGGCACAGCGGTACATCTCCTCCTGCATCCGCTCGTCCATGTCCTCGAGCGGGACGTAGCTGATGGCTTGCTTCGGCATGTCACTCCTTCCGGTGGTTGAGGCGCGCGCTCTGGCCGTCCCCCGGTGGTTGAGGTGGGCGCTCTGGCCGTCCTCCGGTGGTTGAGGAGAGCCCTCTGGCCGTCCTCCGGTGGTTGAGGAGGGCGCCCTGGCCGTCCCCCGGTGGTTGAGGAGGGCGCCCTGGCCGTCCCCCGGTGGTTGAGGAGGGCGCTCTGGCCGTCCTCCGGTGGTTGAGGAGGGCGCCCCGCGCCCGTCTCGAAACCACTCATGGCGACTCCTCGATGGCTCTGACGATGGCTTCCGAGGTCAGGGGCAGGTCGCGGACCCGGACGCCGAGGGCGGCGTGGACGGCGTTCGCGATCGCGGCGGCCGTAGGGCCTTGGGCACACTCCCCGGCGCCGAGTGGCGGCTGGTCGCTGTCGAGGAGGTGTACGTCGACCCGAGGCGCCGTGGGGAACCGCAGGATCGAGTAGGTCTCCCAGTCCGTGCTGGTCACCCGGCGCCGGTCGAAGCGCACGCGCTCGACGGTGGTCCAGCTGGTCGCTTGCACGGCACCCCCGGAGAGCTGGTTGCGGGCGCCGTCGGGGTTGATCACCAGACCCAGATCGGCCGCGATCACGAGCCGGCGTACCCGCAGCTCGGTGCCGGCCTCGACCTCGGCGACGATCGCGCAGTAGGCGCCCAGGTTCTTGTATCGGGCGAAGCCCATGCCCCGGCCGACCGACTCGGGGAGAGCGGAGCCCCACGCCGACTCGTCGGCCACTCGCTCGACGACGGCCCGGGCGCGGGGGTCGGTGAGGTGAGCGAGGCGGAGCTCGACCGGGTCGAGGCCGGCTTCTGCGGCGAGCTCGTCCAGGAACGACTCGATCGCGAACACGTTGAAGAAGCCGCCCAGCGATCGCATGGCCGAGGCGCGTAGCGGGGCCTCGGTGACCACGTGGCCGGTGATCGCGCGCGGGCCGACGTCGTACAGAGGTACGGCGTTGCGCAGGCTGCCGAAGGAGGGACCAGGTGGGTCGCTGGCCGGGGGCAGGGGTGTGCCGCCGGCGACGTGCGCGGTCGCGAGAAGGCCCGGGTGGCCGGCGTACCCGGGACGGGAGGCATGGCCCTGGCTCCACACGTCGTACGACCACCCGTCGATGCGCCCATCGACCAGACGCGCCGAGACGGTCGACGTCATCGCCGGTGAGAGCGGAGCCCAGCCGAGTTCGTCGGCCCGGGACCAGCGCAACAGCACCGGCCGGCCCGGCACTGCTCGCGCCAGCAGCACCGCATCGAAGGCCGCGTCGTCGGCGCCGTTGTGGCCGTAGCACCCGGCGTTCTCCGCGTGCTCCAGGCTCACCGCTTCGAGGTCGAGGCCGAGGGCGTCGGCGATCGCGAGCCGTAGTCGATGGATGCCCTGGCTGTGGCTCCACACGTGGACTGCGGCGCCGTCCTCGGCCCATCTCGCCATCGCACAGCTCGGGGCGATCGACGCGTGGACGAGGTAGGGCTTGGAGTACGTCGCGGTGCGCGTCCGCTCGGGTACGACGTCGACGGCGACCTCGGTGGGGTCGCTCGCGGCCGAGCGCAGCCAGCCGGCCAGGTCGTCCTCGTCGGGCAGGGTGTCGTGCTCGTCCCAGACCGCCGCGGCCGCAAGCGCCGCCAGGGCGCGGTCGACGTCGTCCTCCCGCTCACCGACGACGCCGAGGAACGAACCGTCGCGGACCAGCTCCACTCCCGGTGCGGCCCACCCCTCGGGGACGGCGCGGAGGCTGGCGGCAGCCGAGGGGGGCCGCAGCACCCGGCCGTGCATCAGACCAGGCGGCCGGAGGTCGCTCACGAACCGCGGCCGGCCGAGCACCTTGTCGGGGATGTCGACTCGCGGCAGATCGGTGCCGACGACCAGGGTCGGTCCGGCGTGTCCGACGACGTCGAGGCCAGCCAGGTTGGTCTCCGGGTTGAGGCCTCCGATGCGGTCAACGTAGTCCGTGATCTCGGCGTGGTTGAGGAGGTCGCCCTGCTGGTTGAGGCGGTCATCCTGGTGGTTGAGGAGGTCGCTCTGCGACCGGTCGCCCTGGTGGTTGAGGAGGTCGCTCTGCGACGGGTCTCCCTGGTGGTTGAGGAGGTCGCTCTGCGAGGGGTCTCCCTGGTGGTTGAGGAGGTCGCTCTGCGACCGTCTCGAAACCACCGAACGCCCGGCATCCCCAACCTCGGCGAGCTGGCGGACCGCGGCCCCGACGTACCGCAGCGCGGGCGCCGTCTCCTGCACCGACATGCTGCCGGCGGTCAGCCCCTGATCGGGCCCGGACTCGGTGCGGGCCGTGCGGATGCGCACTCGCTCCGGCGGCAGGCCGAGCGCGTCTGCCGCGATCTGGTGGAGGGCGGTGAGGATGCCTTGGCCGAGCTCGACCTTCCCGACGTGCACCTCGACGATGCCGTCCGCGACAGAGATCCAGGTGCCGAGGCGCGGGTTGGCCTCGACGTGGCCCGGAAGCGTTCGCTGCGACGTGGTGGTCATGCCGGGGCTCCGGACCTGGCGTCGAGCACCGCCTGGACGATCCGCTGATGCGTGCCGCACCGGCACAGGTTGCGCTCCAGTGCCTGGGCCACCTGCTCCGCGGACGGCTCCGGCTCCTGGTCCAAAAAGGCCGTCGCGGCGACCACGATCCCCGAGAGGCAGTAGCCGCACTGGGCCGCCTGGTGCCGGATCAGGCTCTGCTGCACGGGATTCGGTCCTTCGGCGGCCAATCCCTCGACGGTGACCACGTCTGCGTCGGCCACCTGCCAGAGCGGGATGTCGCAGGAGGGCACCGCCTTCCCGTCGAGCAGCACCATGCACGCTCCACACAGCCCCTGCCCGCAGCCGAAGCGCGACCCGACCAGACCGAGGGCGTCCCGGAGCACGGTGAGCAGGGGGGTGTCGTCAGGCCGATCGACCTCGACCCGCACGCCGTTCACGGTGAAGGCGGTCACGGCTGCTCCCCGAAGACTCCCGGGTGGTGGCCGAGCTCGATCCGGGTACGACGGATGTGCCCCTCCAGGAACCGCTCCGCGTCGGTCGAGTCGCGACGTACGACGGCGTCCAGGATCAGCCGGTGCTCGGAGTTCACCACCCACATGCGCGACTGGCCGCCCAGCGCGACGTAGGCACGGCGGTAGTGCTGGGTGGAGTTCCAGAGCCGGGTCACCATCGCGTTCAGCGGGTCGATGCGGCAGCCGGAGTGCGTGCCGAGATGGAACTCCCGGTCCAGGTCGAGGAAGCGGTCGAGATCGGTGTTCTCCTCGATCTGTCGCTGGACGCGCTCGAGGTGCGTGTGGTCGTGGTCGGTGAGCTGCGGCAGGCTCTCCGCGAGGGCCAGCGGCTCGAGGCGCTCGCGCATCCGGTAGATCACGTCCAGCTCGTGCATCGACAGCCGCGGCACCCGGGCGCCCTTGTGGGGCTCGTGCTCGGTCAGCCCCTCGGCCTCCAGCATCCGCAGCGCCTCGCGGACCGGGAGCCGGCTGGCGCCCAGGCGCTCGGCGATCTCCTCCTGCCGGATCCGGTCGCCGGGCTTCAGTACGTCGTGCAGGATCTGCTCGCGCAGGTACGCCGCCACCCGGGCCGACGCGGCTCCACCGATCCCATCGGCCGAGATCCTGATCCCGTCGGTCGGGTGGATCCCATCGGTCGAGACTGTGGAGACCTCGGGCCCCCGCGCGCTCACGCCCCCACCTCCTCGCGCGGGTGCTCCTTGTCCCACGCCTTGCCGCCGGGGTAGCAGACCAGCTCGAACTGCATCCCCCACGGGCTCAGGAAGTAGATCCATCGGTTGCCCTCCGCAGGCCCGCGGCTCGCGGTCGGACCTTCGAGCACCTGGACGCCGGAGACGCGCAGATGCTCGATAGCGGCGTCGAGGTCGTCGACATACAGCGCGACGTGGTGTCCGCCCACGTCGCTGTTGCGGGGGATCGACGTCGCGGGATCCCGCCGGTCCGGCGAGGTGTAGTGGAACACCTCGAACACGGCCTGGTCGCCGCACCGGAACCAGCGGTTCTCGACCATCACGGCGCGCGGGTGGACAGCCAGGTGAGTGGTCATCCAGTCGCTGTCGTCGTGCTGGAACGGGCCGAGGGAGTAGAGATACTCGCACCCGAGCACGTCGACCAGCCATCGATGGGCCTCGTCGAGGTCGGGCACGGTGAAGCCGATGTGGTCCAGCCGCCGGAGTCCCGGAAGGCCCATGTGTCGCCTTTCCTCGGTCGTTCGTCGGTCGAGCGTTTCGAGACCGATCGGATCCGAAATCAAGAGAATCACGGGCCGATTGCGCCTGTCCAGGCTAGACGGCCTAGATTTTGGATCCAATCCTGTGTCATCGTGCGGAGGAGTGAAGGAGGGACCATGCCCGAGCACCGCCCCCTGCAGCCCGCGTCGCCGTGGGTCGAGGTCGTCGCGAGCCAGGCCGACTGGGACGCCGCCGACCCCGACCTGTTGCGCACCACATACGCGCAGCTGGTGTGGATCCGGGCGTTCGAGCAGTACGTCCTCGACCTCGCGGGCGCCGGCCTGATCCACGGCCCCGCCCACTCCAGCATCGGGCAGGAGGGCGGCGCGGTCGGGTCCACGCTCGCCCTGACCAGCCACGACACGGTCAACGGGTCACACCGTGGCCACCACCAGTTCCTGGCCAAGGCCCTGCACCACGTCGAGCCGAAGGGGCTCGACCCGCTCGCGGCGCCGAGCGACGACGTACGCCAGGTGCTGCTACGGACGCTGGCCGAGATCGCCGGCCTCGATCGCGGCTGGTCCCACGGCCGAGGTGGGTCGATGCATCTGCAGTGGAAGGATGCCGGCGCCATGGGCACCAACGCCATCGTCGGCGGCGGCGTCCCGCAGGCGGCCGGCTTCGCGTGGTCGCACCGGCACGCCGAGTCCGACGCGGTGTCGGTGACCTACTTCGGCGACGGCGCGACGAACATCGGCTCCACCCTGGAGACGATGAACCTCGCCTCCGCCTGGCACCTCCCAGTCTGCTTCTTCATCGAGAACAACCGGTACGCCGTCTCCACCACGGTCGACGAGGCCACCGGCGAGCCCCGGCTCTCGGCCCGCGGCCTGGGCTTCAACATCGCGGCCTGGAAGGTCGACGGGATGGACCCGCTCGCGGTGCACCTCGCGATGACCGAAGCGGTGGAGCACATGCGGCGCGGCCGAGGGCCGACCCTGGTCGAGGCGGACACCTACCGCTTCTTCCACCAGAACGGCGGTTTCGCGGGCAGCGCGTTCGGCTACCGCACCAAGGAGGAGGAGCAGGAGTGGCGGGCGCGTGACCCGTTGACTCAGACCGCCGGGCACCTCGTGCGGCGCGGCCTCCTCAGCGAGGAGCAGACCGAGCAGGCGCTCTCCCAGGCCAAGGCGGTGATGGACGAGATCGGCGCGGAGCTGCTCGAGCCCGACCCCGACGGGAAGCCCGGGCGACGCCGGATCAAGCCCGCCGAGTGGCCCGACCCGAGTTGGGTCAACGTCGGGGTGCGCGGTGACCTCTCCGAGCTCGACGATGCTCCGATCGTCACCGACGAGTCCTCGATCGCTGTCGCCGACACCACGTTCATCGACGCGATCTCCACCGTGATGGGCCGTCGGATGGAGACCGAGCCCGGCATCGTCGTGATGGGCGAGGACGTGCATCGGCTCAACGGCGGGACCAACGGCGCGACGCGCGGCCTCACCGAGCGGTTCCCCGGCCGCATCCTCGGCACTCCGATCAGTGAGAACGCCTTCGCCGGGCTCGCCGGCGGCATCGCGCTCGACGGACGGTTCAGGCCCGTCGTCGAGTTCATGTACGCCGACTTCATGTGGGTCGCGGCCGACCAGCTGTTCAACCAGATCGCGAAGGCGCGGCACATGTACGGCGGCTCCGGCGGCGTCCCGCTGGTGCTCCGCAGCAAGGTCGCGATGGGGACCGGGTACGGGTCCCAGCACTCGATGGACCCGGCCGGCATCTTCGCGACCTCCGCCGGCTGGCGGATCGCCGCGCCCAGCACGCCGTACGACTACGTGGGGCTGATGAACACCGCGCTCCGCCTCCAGGACCCGGTGGTCGTGCTCGAGCACGTCGACCTCTACACGTCGTCGGGGCCGGGCCCGGTCGACGACTGGGACTACTGCCTTCCCGTCGGCAAATCTGCCGTCCGGCGAGCGGGCTCGGACGTCACCGTCCTCAGCTACCTCGGGATGACGCCGTACGTGCTCGGCGCGGTCGAGGAGTACGCCGACCTCGACGCCGAGGTGATCGACCTGCGCTGGCTGGATCGCGCGAGCGTCGACTGGGACACCATCGAGCAGAGCCTGACCAAGACCAACAAGATCCTGATCGCCGAACAGGGGGCTCTCGGCACGTCGTACGGCGGGTGGCTGGCCGATGAGATCCACCGCCGATACTTCGACCTGCTCGACGCCCCGGTCTGGCGGGTGACCGGCGGCGAGGCGTCGCCCAGCATCAGCAAGGTGCTGGAGCGGGCGGCGATCGCCCAGCAGGACGAGGTCGTCGCCGCTCTGGCCGAGATCGCGAGGTACTGAGCATGGCGCGCGTGCTGCGCATGCCCGGCGTCGCGGCCAACGCGACCGAGGCGGTGTTGTCGGAGTGGCTGGTCGAGGAGGCTGCCGACTTCGCGGCCGAGGAGGCGATCGCCACCGTCGAGACCGAGAAGGCCGCGGTCGAGGTGGAGGCCGTGTCCCCGGGTCGGGTGCTGAAGATGCTCGTGCCTCCCGGTGCCCAGGTCGAGGTCGGCGACCCGATCGCGGTTCTCGGCGAGCCCGGCGAGCAGGTCGACGACCTCGACGCGCTGCTGACCTCCTTGGGGGTCGCGGTGGCCGGTGAGGTCGTCGTACCCGAAAGACGAGACGTGCCCGAGGCGCCGGCCCCAGCTGTTCCATCTGGCTCATCGGGGCCTTCCGGCGCGCCAACTCCCACGTCGAACGGCCGCGTCTTCTCCAGCCCACTCGCCCGCAAGATCGCGAAGGACAACGGGCTCGCCATCGACGACCTCACCGGCACCGGGCCGCGGGGAAGGATCCTGCGCCGGGACGTCGAGGCGGCGCTGGCTCGAGCGTCCGGTTCGGGTGGTTTCGAGACGCCCGTGGAACGGGCTCCTCAACCACCGGGGGAGGCGGCGCTGGCTCGAGCGTCCGGTTCGGGTGGTTTCGAGACGCCCGTGGAACGGGCTCCTCAACCACCGGGGGCGCGTGTTACTCAACCACCGGAGGAAGCGGCCTCGAAAGCGGCACCGAGGCCACCCGAAGCCGCCGGTGCCGCGGCGTACGAGGAGATCCCGCACTCGCGCATCCGCCTGGCCACCGCGCGCCGGCTCACCGAGAGCAAGCAGCAGGCGCCCCACTTCTACGTCCGGGCGACGGTCCACGCCGAGGCGCTGCTCGGGCTCCGGGCCGACGTCAACGAGGACGGTGCGACCCGGGTCTCGGTCAACGACCTGGTCGTGAAGGCGGTGGCCGCCGCACACGCGCGGGTACCGGAGATGAACGTGACCTGGACCCCGGACACCGTACGCCGCTACGACACGGTCGACATCGCTGTCGCCGTCGCCACCGACCGGGGACTGATCACCCCGGTGGTCCGCGACGTCGGTTCGCTGACGGTGAGGTCCGTCGCCGCGTCGGTCCGTGACCTCGCCGACCGCGCCCGCGACGGCAGGCTCCGCCAGGACGAGCTCGAGGGCGGCTCGATCGCGGTCACCAACCTCGGGATGTACGGTGTCGAGGAGTTCGCCGCGATCATCAACCCCCCGCAGGCGGCGATCCTCGCGGTCGGCGCGGTCCGCGACGAGCCGGTCGTCGAAGACGGCGCGGTCGTGCCCGGACAGGTGATGCGGCTGACCCTCTCCGTCGACCACCGCCCGGTCGACGGCGTCCTGGCCGCGCGCTGGCTCGCGATCCTGGTCGACCTGCTCGAGCACCCGGTCCGCGCCCTGGCCTGACCCCGTCACGGCGTGTCACGGGTGCATGTGGGCGCCTTTGATCACCTTGTCGACGGCGTTCTTGGGTCCGTGGAGGGCGATCCCGACCAGATCGAGGTCGTCGCGGCCGACCGCCCGCACTGCGGCCCGGTTGGCCTCGTCGTGACCGGTCGCGAACAGGTCGGCGGTGAACACTGCGATCGTCAGTCCCCGGCCGAGTGCCCGCTGGTGGGATCGGGTGAGGTCCTCCTTGGAACCCTCGAAGACCAGGACAGGCTGGCGGAACATCGAGAGGTACGCCGTGCCGTCGCCATCAGCGTAGGGCTCTCCGATGATCTCTGCGTCAGAGGCCGCGACGCCGCTGGCGAGGAACGCCGTCACGTTGAGGCGCTGCCACGGCTCGAGGTCGTCGCGGAGCAGGATGGTGATCTTGGTGTCGAAGCGGACCGGGCCGGCCTCGGCGGGGGATGCGTCCATGCCTGACATCGTGGGCGGCGGGCGTGGACCGGTCTTGTACGTTCCTGACATGGCTGGCTACCCGGCCCGGCGACCGCGGATCCGTGCATGGCGCCCCGACGTGCCGGGGGTGGCAGAGGTGCTGCACGCCCACTTCCCCGAGCACGTTTACCCGCTGCACACCCACGACACCTGGACCCTGCTCGTTGTCGACGACGGACTGGTCCGTTACGACCTCGACAGGCAGGAGCACGGCGCTCTGCGCAGCCTGGTCACCCTGCTCCCACCTCACGTCCCCCACGATGGCCGTTCGGTGAACGACACCGGCTTCCGCAAACGCGTGGTCTACCTCGACGAGGGTGCGTTCGACGCGACCCGGATCGGGAACGCGGTCGACCACCCCGGCTGGGCCGACTCCGCGCTGCGGGACCAGATCCACCTCCTCCACCGTGCCCTCGCCTCCCCGGGCGATGCCTTCGAGGCCGAGGGCCGCTTGGCCCTGGTCCGCGAGCGGCTCTCCGGCCACCTCGCTCACGACGAACCGCCCGGCGTACGTCATGGCCGGACGCTGGCGCATCGGCTCCGCGACCTCCTCGACGCTCATCTCGTCATCGGTCTCACCCTGGCCGATGCGGCGTCCGCGCTCGGTGCCACCGAGACCCACCTGATTCGCTGCTTCACGAGCGAGTTCGGGATCCCGCCGCACCAGTACCTCACCGGTCGACGGCTCGACCGTGCCCGCCGCCTGCTGCTGGCGGGCCGCACCGCGGCGGACACCGCCCACGAGGTCGGCTTCTACGACCAGGCGCACCTGACCCGGCACTTCAAGCGTCTGCTCGGGATCACCCCCGGCGCGTACGCCGGCGCGGCGTGAGCATCACAGCAGAGTCATGCGGATCTCGGGATCGCGGTCGACACCGCGGAATCGTTCGGTCGTGACGCCCGGGAGCAGACTCTGCAGAGTCCTGGTCGGCGTCGTGTGCATGACCAGCCAGAAGGTCCGACCGGTGTAGCCGAACACCAGCGCCTGGATGAGGCCGATCACGAGGATCACGACAACTCCCACTGCGTCGTTCGAGGCGAGAACGATCGCGCACTGGGCGGCGGCCAGGCTGCCGACGACGGCCGCGACCGTGAGGGCGGAAGACAGGGCCCACCCCCACCACGTGCCCCTCAAGGGGATGGGGCGACCTCTGACGGCCCGGATCTCGCCGTCTTCCCCGAGGCCGGCTGTCTGGGGGACACGGTCCGCCTCCTGGAGGATCGCGTAGGCCAAGGGCGCGCAAGCAGCCAGCACGAGGAGCGCCGCCGTCGTGAGCCCGTAGGTGACCAGCACGCTCTGGTCGACGAGGGACCTCAGCTTGCCGCTGAAGATGGCCGCCAGGCTTCCCAGCACGGTCATGATCGCGGTGAGGTTCGAGGCCCAGCTCTCCGACCACGTCCAGGTGGCTCCGGCCGGGAGCGCAGGAGGCGTCGTCCTCGGCTCCTCGAAGACCACTGCAAGGGCGAGAAGGCCGACGCCGAACATCCCGACCAGGGCGCCGATGACGCCCGCCCAGACAACCGGCTGCTCGATGTGCGCCGTCGCCGTAGCCACGTTCACCACCCGGATCGCACCTCCCCCGGAGGATTGCCTCCGATTGAGCCACGCCGGTCGGTCGCGTGGCAAGGTCCTGACATGGTCAGCCGGGGCCCATGACGTCGCCCGGATCGAGACCGAGCGACCGGAGCACCGTCCGCGCCGCGTTCCGCCCGGGGCGTCCGGACACCGACCCACCAGGGTGGGTGGTCGCTCCGGTGACGAACAGTCCTGGGATGTCGGTGTCGTAACGCATCCACCCCGGGAAGACCCGTCCGTCCAGCAGGAACTCGCCTCCGTGGCAGGAGCCGCCGAGGTTGTGGGGGTTGTGCGCAGCAACGTCCACCGGCGACTCCGTGCGCAGCGAGAGGATGTCGGACGTGTCGAGGCCGGAGCACCGCGAGGCGACCAGTGACACCAGCCGCTGGCCGTAGGAGTCCTTGACGTCGGACCAGGAGCGGCCGCCGCACAGGTCGTACGGCGCGATGGTGAGGATCTTGAACGTCGCGCCGTCCGGCGCCCGGTCCGGGTCGGCGACGGTCTGGTTGACCACGAGCAGCCAGGGGTCATCGACCTCCAGCGCTCCCGCCGCATGCTTCTCGACGTGCCGTGCCATCCCCTCGGTGGTGCCGTAGCCGGCGGCGGTCGAGGCGACCGCGGCCGACCCGAAGGCCAGGTCGGCCCGGAGCGCGGCATGCACCGCCAGGACGGAAAGTCCCGGCTGCCAGGCGTTACGAGCCGCCACGAGGTCGGTAGACGGAGCCGCGCCCTCGACCATGTCCGCCAGCTGGGCGAGATGACCGCCGGCCACGAGGACTCGGCCGACCTCCACCCTGCGGCCGTCGGCGGTGGCTACTGAGCGCACCCCGGAGGCGTCGCAGTGGACCGCGGCGACCGGAGACGAACGGGCCACGTGACCGCCGTGGTGCTCGATCAGCCGAACCAGCGCGTCGGGCAGCGCCTGGCTCCCGCCCACGGGCGTCGTCCACCCGAAGTCGACCCGACCCGCGGCCAGTGACGACGGCAGGAAGCCGGTCCCCGGTCGACGTGGGTCCTGGATCGTGGCCATCGCCAGCCAGAGCACGAAGGAGCGCACCACGGGGTGCGTGAAGGTCTCGTGCACGACGTCCCACGCGCTGCGCTCGCGGAGCCGGAGGTAGTCGCCGGTGACGGCGTCCCGTGGCTGCGGCAGGTTCGAGCTCCAGCGACCGTGTGCCGCGGCCAGTCCGCCGCGCCAGGACTCGATCATCGACCGGAACGCCGTGGCGTCCGTCACAGACCACTGGGCGATCTCGGTGCACGTGGCGTCGAGATCGGGGTGCATGATCAGCACCTCTCCGTCCCCCTGCGGCATCACCACCGCGGGGTCAGTGGTGAGATACCGCAGTCCGTAGTCGGAGACCAGGCCCAGCTCGTCGTCCCGGATCAGGGGGTTGTTCTGGATGAGGACGTGCGCGCTGCTGCACGAGTCGTGCGCGAAGCCCGGCAGGGTGAGCTCCTCGGTGCGGGTGTTGCCGCCGACGGTCGGCCCGGCCTCGAGCACCAGCACCTCGAGCCCGGCCTTCGCCAGGTACGCCGCCGCGACCAGGGAGTTGTGCCCGGCGCCGATCACCACGACCTCGGCGCGGTCCGGCAGCACGCTCTCGCTCATGGGCCCTCCTCGACGGCAGGCTGGCAGATCTCCACAACCGTTTGCAAGAGTCCGCGTCATTCGGCGAGGTCTCCAGACCCCCACTACCACGCTTGGGCAACGATTTGGCGCACGATGCTTGACAGGTCATGCACCAGTCACAAGACTGACGGGGCCGCAATCGATTGAGGCCATGTGAGGAGGAAGCATGTCCCACGTCTCGATCCGCCACGGCTGGAAGGCCGTGGCGCTCGCCGGTGTCATGTCACTCGGCCTGGCCGCCTGCGGGGGCGGCAGTTCCAGTGGTGGAAGCGGCTCGAGTGACACCCTGTCGATCGGTGCGTCACTGCCCCTGACCGGTGACTTCTCGGAGCCCGGCTCGGCAGCCAAGCAGGGCTACCAGGTCTGGCAGCAGCTGGTCAACGCCAACGGCGGCCTGCTCGGCAAGCAGGTGAAGCTGGTGATCAAGGACGACGCGTCGAACCAGAACACCATCGTCTCGGACTACAACGCCCTGATCAGCCAGGACAACGTCGACATGCTGCTCGGCACCTTCTCCTCGCTGCTGAACCTCCCGGCCTCGTCGGTCGCGGAGAAGAACCAGATGCTGTACGTCGAGCCCGCCGGCGGTTCGCCGGACATGTTCAACCGCGGCTACAAGTACCTGTTCTTCGCCCAGCAGGCCACCGCGGACAAGCAGGGCCTGGTCTTCGCAGACTGGGTGAAGAGCCTGCCGCCCAGCCAGCGGCCGAAGACCGCGGCGTACCCGACCCTGGACGACCCGTTCGCGGCCCCCAACGTCGACGGGATCCGCCAGGTGCTCGAGGCAGCGGGCATCAAGACCGTGTACAAGACGACGTACGCGATCGACACCAAGAACTTCGACAGCATCGTGGCCGCCATGAAGAGCGCCAACCCGGACCTGGTGGTTCACGGCGCGACGTTCGAAGATGGTGTCGGACTGACTCGCGCCATGCTCAAGTCCGGATGGACGCCCAAGATGTTCTACGAGACCAGCACCCCGTCGTTCGCCGACCAGTACACGAAGGCCGTCGGCGCGGGCAACACCGAGGGCGTGATGTACGCCGTGAGCTACTCGCCTGAGACGGACACCCCGGGCAACAAGGAGTTCGTGGCGGAGTACAAGAAGATGTTCCACACGGCCATCCCGCCCGAGGACGCAGCGGACGCCTACGCAGCCGCCCAGGTCATGCAGGCAGCAGTCGAGGCCGTGGGCAGCATCGACGACCAGCTGAAGCTGGCGGACTGGCTGCGCAGCCACACGGTCGACACCATCCTCGGCCCGCTCTCGTGGGACGACACCGGAGCTCCCCAGGGTCAGTTCCTGATCGGTCAGTGGCTGAACGGCACCGCCGAGATCGTGCTGCCGCCGAACGTCGCGACCGCGAAGCCTGAAGTGGGCTGGCACCCCTCCGGATCGTGACCGAGTTCATCCAGACTCTCGTCCTCAGCCTGTTGGTCGGAGGCATCTACGCTCTGGTCGCCAGCGGCCTCACCCTGATCTTCGGGGTGATGCGGGTGATCAACATCGCGCACGGTGCCTTCCTGATCCTCGGCGCGTTCATCGCCTACACCTGGTGGAACCAGCTCGGGCTGGATCCCCTGGTGGGGGTGGTGATCACGACGCCGATCGTGTTCGGGCTCGGCTGGCTGATCTACCGCCTGCTGGTCCGGCCGATCAGGCACGCCCCGATGTCGTCGACGGTGCTGCTCACCTTCGGGCTGGCACTGGTGACCGAAGGGGTGATGGGCGTGATCTGGGGGAACGACTCGACCTCGATCAACCCGTCGTACGTCGACCAGTCGTTCCACGTCGGCGGAGTCTTCCTCCCCAAGGCGCAGGTGTACGGCGGCGCGCTCGCGGTGGTCGTCCTGGTCGTGCTCTGGCTGATCCTCACCAAGACCTGGCTCGGCCGGGCGATCCGGGCGGCCGCGGCCAACCCGGCGTCGGCCGAGCTGGTGGGGATCAAGGTCACCTCGGTGGCCGCCGTGGTCTTCGGCCTCGGCCTCGCCGCCGCCGGCGCCGGAGGCGCGATCACCGGCGTGCTCTACCCGTTCCTCCCCGGCTCCCACTATCTGTGGATCGCGCGGCTGCTTGCGATCGTCGTTCTCGGCGGCCTCGGCAGCATCGAGGGAGCGGTCATCTCGGCGATGATCTTCGGCCTCGCCGAGACGGTGACCGCGGTCTACATCTCTCCGGCCTGGGCGACGGCCGTGCCCTACGCGATCGTGTTCGCGGTCCTGCTGATCCGCCCCCAAGGCCTGCTCGGCACCCGCCTCCGTGACGACGCGGTCGCCACATGAACGCCACGACGGCCGAGGAGTCGGCCGGCCATCGCAGCGGCTTCGATCTGATCTGGGTCGGCCGCCTCATCGCCGTGGTCGCCGGCGCCCTGTTGCTGCTCTACCCGGTGCTCAGCGACAACCTCTACTACCAGAACATGATCATCCTCTCGCTGGTCTTCGCGATCGCGGCGAGCGGACTGAGCATCATCACCGGTCTGGCCGGCTACGTCTCGCTGGGACAGGGTGCGTTCATCGGGCTCGGCGGCTACACCGTCGGCATCCTGGCGACCCGGCACCCGGACACGAGCGTCTGGCTGTGGGTGCCGCTGGCGGGCGTGACCGCCGCCGCGGTCGCCCTGATCCTCGGCTTCGTCGCGCTGCGCGCACGCGGCCCGTCGTTCGTGATCATCACCGTCGCCTTCCTGTTCCTGGTGCAGGTGATCGCCATCAACTGGCGCTCGCTGACCGGGGGCACGGAGGGGCTCAGCCTGCCGATCCCGACGTGGAGCCGGGACATCGCCAACTGGCCCTTCTACTACACGCTCGTCGGCATCCTCGCGCTGCAGCTGCTGCTCACCTGGTGGATCCGCCGGACCAAGCTCGGCACCGGCCTGGTCGCGATCCGCGAGGACGAGACCAAGGCGGCGACGGTCGGCATCAACCTGCCGGTGGAGAAGATCATCGCGTTCGTCGCGAGCTCGGTGCTGGTCGGCATGGCCGGCGGTGTCTACGGCTACTACCTGACGTTCATCGACCCGCGCGGCATGTTCAACATCCTGCTCAGCGTCGAGACGATGCTGGCGCTCCTGGTGGGCGGCAAGGCCACGCTCTGGGGTCCGGTGCTCGGAGCGTTCATCGTCGAGCCGCTCAACGAGTACGCCAACAACAACCTCGGTGGTGGCAACACCCGGCTGCTGCTCTTCGGCGGTCTGCTGATCGCGATCGTGCTCTTCCTGCCCCAGGGCGTGCTGCCGGCCGTCGAGTCGCTGGTGAACTGGGTCCGGACCCGCGGCAAAGCCGGCCTCGTCGGTGCCCGGATCGGCACCGGCGGGAGCCTCTCCGCGCTCACCGAACGGCTCTCGCTGGTCGAGCGCGACCCCGCCGTCGACCCGCCACCGCTGCTCGAGGTCAAGGACCTGCACAAGGCGTTCGGAGGGTTGAAGGCCGTCGACGGCGCCTCACTCGTCGTACCGGAGGGGTCCATCACCGGCCTGATCGGTCCGAACGGGTCGGGCAAGACCACGCTGTTCAACCTCATCGACCACACCATCCACGCCGACAGCGGCGAGATCTGGCTGGCCGGCGAGCGGATCGACCGGCTGTCGTCGTGGTCCCGCGCGCACCGGGGTCTGGGCCGTACCTTCCAGATCACCCGACTGTTCCGCGAGATGACGGTGCTGGAGAACGTCGTCGCCGCGCAGCGCTCCTTCTCCTGGGGTCAGCTGGGCCGGATCGCCGTCAGCGGCGCCGAGGCGCGGGCGGCCGAGGACCTGCTCGAGTACGTCGGGATGCGGGCGTTCCGCGACCAGAAGGCGCGAGCGCTGTCCTACGGGCAGCAGAAGCTGGTCGAGCTCGCGCAGGTACTGATGCTCGACCCGCGGCTCATCCTGCTCGACGAGCCGGCCGGAGGGATCAACCCCGTCCTGATCGACCGGATGTCGGAGATGATCCGCGAGCTCAACTCCTACGGGAAGACCTTCCTGATCGTCGAGCACAACATGCCGTTCGTGCTCGGGCTGTGTGACCCCGTGCACGTGCTGGGCCGCGGCCGGACCATGGCCTCCGGGACCCCTGCGGAGATCCAGAAGGACCCGGCGGTCGTCGACGCCTACCTCGGCGACGACTTCGTCCTCGAGTCCGCAGACGCGGCTGCTCCGCAGGAGGCGAGCTCATGACCGACGACATGCTCCGGCTGACCGGGGTCGTGGCCGGGTACGGCGGCGGCGACGTCCTGCAGGGCGTGGAGATCGGCGTACCCGAAGGCGGCGTGGCCTGCATCGTCGGGCCGAACGGCGCCGGCAAGTCGACGGTGCTGAAGACCATCAGCGGCCTGCTCACCCCGCGGCTCGGCGAGATCCATCTGCGCGGCGAGCGGATCGACACCTGTTCCGCTGCCGAGATCCTCGGCCGCGGCATCTCGCAGGTGCCGCAGGCCGACGCCCTCTTCCCACACATGACCGTGCGCGAGAACGTCCTGCTCGGTGCCTACATCATCCGCCGCCAGAAGGCGCTGGTCCGTGAGCGGTACGAGCAGGTCGCCGAGCTGTTCCCGATCATCGCCGACCGGAGCCACCAGCACGCCGGCAACCTGTCCGGCGGACAGCGCCGGATGGTGGAGTTCGCCCGGTCCCTGATGCTCGACCCCATGCTGCTGCTCCTCGACGAGCCGTCGCTGGGTCTCGACCCGAAGGCGCTGCGCTCGCTCTACGACTCGGTGATGGTGCTCAAGCAGAGCGGCAAGACGATCCTGGTCGTCGAGCAGAACGTCCGCTTCGGGATGCGTCTGGCCACACACGGCATCGTGATGGAGAGTGGCAAGGTCGTCACCCAGCGCGACGCGGCCTCGATCCTCGACGACCCGGAGCTGGCGACCATGTACTTCGGCGGCCAGGCACCTGCACCGACCACCTAGGGGCATCCGACCTCGACCTGCGCCTGCTCATCGGACCTTGCCCATCCGAGCTTCGGAGTCTGCTCGCACGTCCGAGCAAGTCGCAGAGCCGTGTGGGTGGCGATCGGTACAAGCTCAGGTCTTCGACTTGGACGTTCCGCCCAGCGGGCGGTCGCAGCCGTCCCAACGCCAGCCGCCGTCCTCGAGCACCCACGGACCTCGGTGCTGGTTCAGAGCTGAGGTCCTGAACGTGTACGTCGCGCGGGCACGATCGCCGTGGATGTGCGCGGTGAAGGTCAGAAGGGCTGAGGACCGCCCGTGATGCGGTTCGCGAGTTCGTTGACCTGGCCGAGAAAGTAGGGGTCGATGGCTTGGCATCGTCGGACAGCAACTGGAACGCGGCGTTGCCCTGGCCGGTGAGAATCCCATCCCACAAGGCCTGAGCCGCTCGGCTCACGTCCTGCGTGACGGCGCTCGGGCTCCGGCTGGAGGGGGCGGGGGGTGGGTCCGCCTCAGCCGCCGAGGTGTCGTGACTGCAACCGGCGGAGAGGTCGAGCAGGGACCCGAGCATCGGTCCGAGACGGCG
>JAFMQY010000137.1 GCA_017354415.1 Nocardioides sp. | reverse complement strand
ACCAGCGCCGGCAGGAGGGCGGTGCCGGCCGCGTCGCCGGGTCCTCGCAAGGCACCGGCCACGGCGACCAGGGTCAGGAGGACCGGGAAGCCGAGCGCCCCGCTGTGGTGCAGCACCGGGATCAGCCCGACCACGAGGAACGACAGGGTGTCGGCGGTGATCGCCATCCTGCGCGGACCCACCCGGTCGACGAGGGGGCCGCCGAACGCCTTCATCAGCACCATCGGCGTGATCTCGGCGAATGCGACCAGGCCGGTCCGGGTGGCAGACCCGGTGGTGGTCAGCACCAGCCACGGGATCGCGATCATCGACACCCGGGTGCCCAGCAGGGAGATGGCCTCGGCGGTCAGCCAGCCGTAGAGCGGGAGACGTCGCTGAGTCATGCGTCGGCCCCCTCCAGGACGACGGTGCCCGGACGGGGGAAGGCGTTCAGGTTGAGCACGAAGTCGGCGGTGCCCGCCACGCCCTCCTCGTCCTCCTGCCAGTCCTCGATCAGTTCCACCAGGGTCTCGACGAGCTGATAGGCACGATCGGGCGTGAGCCGGAGGTGCCAGTCGCTGGTCACGCTGGCCCTCTGCCACGGCGCCGGGAGGTAGCGCCGCTCCTCGGCGTGCTGCATGAGCGTCTCGGTGTACATCAGCGCGACCGTATGCAGGTAGGCCTCGCCCGTCTCGGCCTCCTCCTCGGTGGTCCGGGTGTCGAGGTCGGCGCGGGTGCTCTCGTGGGCCGCCTTCCACCAGCGGTCGCGGGCATCGCCGCGCTCCGGGTCCTCGACGATGAAGCCGTGCTCGGCGAGCTGGCGCAGGTGGTACGACGTGGCACCGGTGTTGAGCCGGAGCCGATCGGCGAGCTGGGTCGCGGTGGCCGGACCCTCGAGCCGGAGCAGCATCAGCAGCTTCATCCGAGTCGGGTGGGAGAGCGCGCGGAGTCCGGCAGCGGACGGTGTGATCGCGGACGGCATATCGCAAGCATATCTTTGCAAAGAGTTTTTGCAAAGGTTTCCGTGGGATTCTTACGGGAGCCGCTGGGTACGGTCGGGAGCATGGCGAACGACTCGGCGAGCGCCTCGGCCAATGACAGTGGCGGGCGCGCCTTCCAGCGCGACATGACCTACATCCCCGATCGGATCACCCGCGAGACCGGACGCTCGCAGGACTCCTTCGAGAAGCCCCTCGAGGTGCCGACCTGGCCGGCCGAGCCGGGCCGCTACCGGCTGGTCGCCGCCAAGGCCTGCCCGTGGGCGACCCGCTCCCTGATCGTCCGGCAGCTCCTCGGCCTCGAGGACGTCATCTCGCTGGCGCTGTGCGGCCCGGTCCACGACCAGCGCAGCTGGACCTTCGACCTCGACCCGGGCGGTCGCGACCCGGTACTCGGTCTCGAGCGCCTGCAGGAGGCCTACTTCAACCGCCTCCCCGACTACCCGCGGGGTATCACGGTGCCGGCCGTGGTGGAGGTCGCGACCAGGCAGGTGGTCACCAACGACTTCCCGTGGATCACGCACGACTTCTTCTTCGAGTGGCGCGACCACCACCGGCCCGACGCGCCGGACCTGTGGCCCGACGACGTCCGCGAGGAGATGGACGAGGTCATGGACCGGGTCTTCCTCGACGTGAACAACGGGGTCTACCGGTGCGGCTTCGCCGGCGACCAGGCGTCGTACGACGAGGCCTACGGCCGGCTCTGGGCGACGATGGACTGGCTCGAGGAGCGCCTGATCGACCGGCGCTACCTCATGGGTGACGCGATCACGGAGGCCGACGTCCGCCTGTTCACGACGCTGGCCCGCTTCGACGCGGTCTACCACGGGCACTTCAAGTGCAACCGCAACAAGCTGGCCGAGATGCCGGCGCTGTGGGGATACGCGCGCGACCTCTTCCAGACGGCCGGTTTCGGTGACAACACCGACTTCGACCAGATCAAGCGGCACTACTACGTCGTGCACACGCAGCTCAACCCGTCCGGGATCGTCCCCGACGGCCCGGACCTCTCCGGCTGGCACAGCCCCCACGGACGCGACAGGCTCTAGCCATGGCATCGGTCCGGGTGGGCATCTCCGGATGGCGCTACCCGGCCTGGCGAGGGGACTTCTACCCGAAGGGACTGCCCCGGCGGCGCGAGCTCGAGTACGCCGCTGAGCACCTGACCTCGATCGAGATCAACGGCTCCTTCTACTCCCTGCAGCGTCCCTCGTCGTACGCCGCGTGGCGGGCCGAGGCGACGAAGGCCCGGGATGACTTCGTGTTCGCGGTCAAGGGCGGGCGCTTCGTGACCCACATGAAGCGGCTCAAGGACGTCGAGGTGCCGCTGGCGAACTTCTTCTCCTCGGGCGTGCTGGGACTCGGCCCGGCGTTTGGGCCCGTGCTGTGGCAGCTTCCGGAGAACCTGCGTTTCGAGGCCGACGTGCTCGACGCGTTCCTGGCGGGCCTGCCGACGACCACGGGCCAGGCGGCAGAGCTCGCGCGACGCCATGACGACAAGGTCCCCGACGACCGGGCCCTCACCTCGGCCGAGGACGACCGGCCGGTCCCCTACGCGCTGGAGTTCCGCAGCACGTCGTTCGCCGCGCCCGAGGCGATCGACATCCTGCGCAGCCACGGAGTCGCCTGCGTCCTCGCCGACACCGCGGGCCGGTGGCCGAAGGTCGACGAGGACACCGGGCCGATCCGTTATGTCCGGCTCCACGGTGACAAGGAGCTCTACGCCAGCGGCTACACCGACCGAGCCCTCGACGAGTGGGCCGAACGATGCCGAGGCTGGGCCGAGGACGGCCAGGACGTCTTCGTGTACTTCGACAACGACATGAAGGGCTATGCCCCCCACGACGCGATGGGACTCATCGACCGCCTGTGAGGATCAGGCTGCCGGTTGGGTGTCCTCGACCGACTCTTCGGCGGGCTCGCCGGCAGGTCCCGAGCGCACCACGAAGTCCTTCTGCCTGATCAGCACGAGTGACAGCAGGCCGGCGGCGAGCGCCGTACCGACGGCGATCCACGTGATGTGGTTGAGCGCGTCCACCACTGCCGACGTCCCGACCTGGTGCACCAGGTCATAGGCCTGGTGGCCGGCGGAAGGGCCGGCCTGCTGGGTCGCGGCCTGTTGTGCGGCCTGGGCTGCGGGTTGGACCTGTCCTCCGGAGAGTGCGCCGGTGAGTCCGTCGAGCGCCTGGGGCGGGACCTTCGGAGCGAGCTCGGGACGTACGGCGTCGGTCACCCGCTGGCTGAAGATCGAGCCGAGAGCCGCGATGCCGGTGGCGATGCCGACCTGGCGGAACGTGGAGTTGACGCCGCTGGCCATGCCGGCCCGCGCGACCGGGACGACGCCGACGGCGGTCGAGGCCAGGGGCGGGTTGATCATGCCGATCCCGACGCCGGAGACGATCATGCCGGGGATGAGGTGCGTCCACGACGAATCGACCTGGATGCCGTGGATCAGGAACAGACCGGCGGCCAGGATCAGGAACCCCGGCCCGATCAGCCACTTCACCGGCACGTGCTCACTCAGCCGGCCGGCGATCGCCGCGGCGAAGAACGAGGCCACCGAGAGGTACAGGAAGCGCACGCCGGTCTCGACCGCGGAGTAGCCGAGCACGTTCTGGACGTAGATCACCAGGTAGGTCAGCAACGAGAAGATCGAGGCCGAAACGCCGAACGCCGCGACCAGTCCGCCGGTGAACGTCGGCTTCCGGAGCAGCCCGAGGTCGAACATCGGATGACGCTGCACCAGCTGGCTGATCACGAACGCCACCAGCAGCACCGCCGAGACCACGAAAGACGCGATGACCCGGGTCGTGGTCCAGCCGTCCTTGCCGGCCTCGATCAGGCCGTAGACGAGTGCGCCCAGGGCGATGGAGAAGGTCACGAAGCCGATCCAGTCGGGCCGTCCCGCTCGCGGGTCCTTGGACTCGACGACCTTGGTGATCGAGACGGCGAGGGCGATCAGGCAGATCGGGACGTTCACGAAGAAGATCCATCGCCACGACAGGCCACTCGTCAGCGCACCGCCGAGCACCGGGCCGACCGCGACTGCGACGCCGGTGGTGGCGCCGAAGACGCCGAACGCCGTGCCGCGGTCCTTGCCATGGAAGGCGGCCGCCAGCAGCGCGAGCGCGGTGGCGAACATCGCGGCCCCGCCGATGCCCTGGAAGGCCCGGGAGATCTGGAGGAACCGGATGTCCTGCGCGGCACCGCACATGACCGAGCCGAGGGTGAAGATCACCAGGCCGATGACGAACAGCCGGCGGCGGCCGAAGAGGTCGGCCAGGGATCCCGCCGTCAGCAACAGCGCGGCCAGGCTCAGCGCGTAGGCGTCGATCACCCACTGGAGGTCCGACAACGACGCGTTCAGCTCCGTCTGGATGTTGGGAAGCGCGACGTTCACGATCGTGATGTCGAGCAGCAGCATGAACACCCCGGTGCAGACGGCCGTCAGGGTCCACCACTTCGGGTCGCGGCCGGCGGGCGTGGCCGCCGCGGCGGTCGCATCGGGCTGGGTCATCGTTCACTCCTCGCCGGGCAGGATGCTGTGGGCGACATGCTGTGGGGAGGCCGACGAATCGTCACCGACCTAACGATTACCCCGGGTACGGTACTCCTGGAGGATTAATCGTCAAGGGCTTAACGATTGGGTGGGTGATCGTCATCGGCGCACCGTCGCAGGACCTTCGGTCCGCGTCGCCCGCGATGCTGCCGGCACTGGCAGAGCTCGAGGGCCACGTCGTGTGGCGTGCGCATGCCCGGGTCACGTCCGCTGTCGAGGCCGTGCTGCCGCCGAACGTCGACATCCATGCCTACGCCGCGTTGGTCGCCCTCGCCGACGGCGTGCCCCGCTCGCAGCAGGCACTCGCCCAGACCGTGTGCGTCAGTCGGACCACGATCATGCGGGTGGCGGCCGACCTGGCCGAGCGAGGCCTGGTCGAGCGGGTGCGGAACCCCACGGACCGGCGCTCGTACCTGCTCACCCGGACCTCCGAGGGTGAGCTCGCCGCCCAGAGCTGGCACCGGCACGTGGCCGCCCTGGAGAAGGCCGTCACTGCCGGCCTCACCACTCGTCAGCGCGACGACCTGCGCTTTCTGTTGCGCCGTGTCGTCGAGGCCGAGCTGCCACCGGACACGCCGGAGGAGCTCCGCTGCAGCATCGCGTTCCTGATCGCCCGGCTCCACATGCGGATGCGTGCGGACTTCGTCGGGGTCCTCGGGCCGCTCGGGATCGACCCGGCCCATGCCGGCATCCTCACCGCCCTCGTGGCCACCGGGCCGATCTCCCAGAGCGAGCTCGCCCGGCTGTTCGCGGTCAGCGGAGCACACATGGTGCAGCTGGTCGACGACCTCGAGGGGCGCGGCCTGGTCGCCCGTCGACGCCTCGACACCGACCGCCGTACCCAGGTGCTCGACCTCCTCCCGGGCGCCGAGGAGTGCCTGGCGCGAGCGAAGGTGCTGGCCGACGGGGTCACCGCGGCCTGTCTCGCCCCGCTGACGCCTGCTCAGATCGACCGACTTCTCGACCTCCTGCGTCGGGTGATCGCCACCCCCTGACCCGAACCAGAGCAGATGGTGAGTGACGGGTGATTGGCCGACGCCGCGCCCGGCCCGGTAGGTTTGGGGTACGAAATTGTGGTCCCAGTCACACCGGTTTACGTCGCCTCACCCGCGCGTCGTACGCCGCCCCGAGAGCAGGCAGGCGGAGACCCCGCGAGCCCTGGAGCGTAAGGAGCACCCGTGACCCAACCCGGCTTCGGCCCTGACCTCGCCGAGGTCTTCGGACCCGCGCACCAGGACGGCGGCCCCGAGCTCGTTCAGCTGCTCAGCCCGGAGGGCGAGCGCGTCGAGCACCCCGAGTTCTCGTTCGGAGACGAGCTCAGCGACGACCAGCGGGCCGAGACCGTGCGCGGCTTCTACCGCGACATGGTCCTCACCAGGCGCATCGACGTCGAGGCCACCGCCCTGCAGCGGCACGGCGAGCTCGGCATCTGGGCCCAGCTCCTCGGCCAGGAGGCCGCGCAGGTCGGCGCCGGCCGCGCACTGAGGCCGCAGGACTACGTCTTCCCGACCTACCGCGAGCACGGCGTCGCCTGGTGCAAGGGCGTCGACCCCTTGAAGCTGCTGGGCCTGTTCCGCGGCGTCGACCAGGGCGGATGGGACCCCCGAGAGAACAACTTCGGCCTCTACACGATCGTGATCGGCGCCCAGACGCTGCACGCGACCGGCTACGCCATGGGCATGCAGCGCGACGGCATCGTCGGCACCGGCGACCCCGAGCGCGACGCGGCGGTGATCGCCCACTTCGGCGACGGCGCCTCGAGCCAGGGCGACGTCAACGAGGCGTTCATCTTCGCGGCCAGCTACAACGCGCCCGTGGTGTTCTTCTGCCAGAACAACCAGTGGGCCATCTCCGAGCCCATCGAGCGCCAGTCCCGGATCCCGCTCTACCAGCGGGCGCTCGGCTTCGGCTTCCCCGGCATCCGGGTCGACGGCAACGACGTGCTCGCGACGTACGCCGTGACGAGGGCCGCGCTGCAACGCGCCCGCGACGGCCAGGGCCCGACGTTCATCGAGGCGTACACCTACCGGATGGGTGCGCACACCACCACCGACGACCCCACCCGCTACCGGCTCTCCGACGACGTCGAGCGCTGGAAGCTCAAGGACCCGATCGCCCGCGTCGAGGCCTACCTGAAGCGCAACGCCATGGCCGAGCAGGCGTTCTTCGACGACCTCGCGGCCGAGGCCGACGACCTCGGGGCTCGGCTGCGCGAAGGCTGCAAGGCGCTGCCCGATCCCCAACCGTTGAGCATGTTCGACCACGTGTACGCCGAGCAGACCGACGAGCTGGTCGCCCAGCGTGACGGCTTCGCGGCGTACCTCGACAGCTTCGAGGGGGCCCACTGATGGCTGGCACACAGAAGGTCACGCTCGCCAAGGCCCTCAACATGGGGCTGCGCAAGGCGATGGAGGACGACCCCAAGGTCCTGCTCATGGGTGAGGACGTCGGCAAGCTCGGCGGCGTCTTCCGGATCACCGACGGCCTGCAGAAGGACTTCGGCGAGGACCGGGTGATCGACAGCCCGCTGGCCGAGTCCGGCATCGTCGGTACGGCGGTCGGCATGGCGCTGCGCGGGTACAAGCCGGTGGTCGAGATCCAGTTCGACGGCTTCGTCTACCCGGCGTACGACCAGATCGTCTGCCAGGTCGCGAAGATGTGTTTCCGCTCGCAGGGCCAGACACCGCTGCCGATGGTGATCCGCATCCCGTTCGGCGGCGGCATCGGCGCTGTCGAGCACCACAGCGAGTCGCCGGAGGCGCAGTTCGCGCACACGCCGGGACTCAAGGTCGTCGCCTGCTCCAACCCGGTCGACGGGTACTGGATGATCCAGCAGGCGATCGGCGCCCCCGACCCGGTGATCTTCCTGGAGCCGAAGCGGCAGTACCACGCGGACAAGGCCGAGCTCGACGAGAGTGCCACGCCCGACCCGCTCTTCCGCTCGCGGGTGGTCAGGCAGGGCGGCGACGTCACCGTGCTGGCCTATGGGCCGACCGTGAAGACCGCACTCAAGGCCGCGGAGGCTGCAGCCGGCGAGGGACGGTCGCTCGAGGTGATCGACCTGCGCACGCTGTCGCCGCTCGACATGGCCCCGGTCTTCGACTCGGTACGCCGTACCGGTCGCGCCGTGGTGACACACGAGGCCCACGTCAACCTCGGCATGGGTGCCGAGCTGTCCGCGCGGATCACCGAGGAGTGCTTCTACTCCCTGGAGGCGCCGGTGCTCCGCGTCGGCGGTTTCGACACGCCGTACCCGCCGTCGCGGATCGAGGAGGACTACCTGCCCGACCTCGACCGCGTGCTCGACGCCGTCGACCGCACGCTCGACTTCTGAAGAGGGATCCGTGGCTGAGTTCAAGCTGCCCGACGTGGGCGAGGGCCTCACCGAGGCCGAGATCGTGACCTGGAAGGTCAAGGAGGGCGACACCGTCGCCGTCAACGAGATCCTGGTCGAGATCGAGACTGCGAAGTCGCTGGTCGAGCTGCCGTCGCCGTTCGCGGGTGTGGTGCAGAAGCTGATGGTGCCCGAGGGCGAGACGGTCGCTGTCGGGACGCCGATCATCGCGATCGGCGACACCTCGGCGGCCGAGCCGACGGCGCCGGCCGAGCCGGCCGCGCCGGCCGAGACCCCGGCGATCGACCTGTCCAACCCTGCTGCGTCCGGCTTGGGTGAGGGCGAGTCGCTGGTCGGCCGCGGGAAGGCGGAGCGCGGCCCGACCCGGCGTGCCCGTCGTACAGCCGCCGCAGCCCAGACGCAGGCGGCGTTCGAGGTAGCCGAGACCTCGGCCCCGATCGGCCTCGACCAGCAGGACGACAGCGACGGTCCCGCCGTACCCGCAACATCGGCCGCGCCCAGGACCACCCCGGCCCACGTGCGGGTGCTGGCCAAGCCGCCGGTGCGGAAGCTGGCCAAGGACCTCGGCGTCGACCTGACCTCGCTGACCGGGACCGGCCCGCACGGCACGGTCACCCGTGACGACGTGCAGGCGGCATCCTCCGGAGCCGGTGGTTTCGAGACAGGCGCAGAGCGGCTGACTCAACGACCGAGCGACGGAGCGAGGGAGACGCGGGAGCCGATCAAGGGCCTCCGCAGGATGATGGGGCAGGCGATGGTCGAGTCGGCCTTCTCCGCCCCGCACGTGACCGAGTGGGTGACCATCGACGCGACCCGCACGATGGAGTTCGTCCAGCGGCTCAAGGAGCGGCGGGACTTCCGCGACGTACGTGTCTCGCCGCTGCTCGTGCTGGCCCGGGCCGTGATGCTGGCGATGCGCCGTACCCCGGAGATCAACTCGTGGTGGGACGACGCCGGGCAGGAGGTCGTGTACAAGCACTACGTGAACCTCGGCATCGCCGCGGCCACTCCACGCGGGCTGGTCGTGCCCAACATCAAGGACGCCGAGAGGATGTCGCTGCTCGAGCTGGCGGGGGCGCTCAACGCGCTGGTGGAGACGGCACGCTCGGGCAAGACGCAGCCGGCGGAGATGAGCGGCGGCACGTTCACGATCACCAACGTGGGTGTCTTCGGCGTGGACAGCGGGACGCCGATCATCAACCCTGGCGAGTCGGCGATCCTGGCGTTCGGCGCGATCCGGAAGCAGCCGTGGGTCGTCGGCGACGACGTCGTTCCGCGGATGGTGACCACGCTCGCGCTCAGCTTCGACCACCGGCACGTCGACGGCGAGAAGGGCTCGCGCTTCCTCGCCGACGTCGCGGGCATCCTCGAGGACCCCGCGTCCGCGCTGTTGTTCTGACGGGCTCCGTCGGGATCCCCGGGGAACCGGGGATCCCTGCGCTTCTCAGGGGTTGCAACGTCCGAGAAGCGACAGGAGTCCCCTGCCCGTGAGACGGACGGGGCTGGAGTGACCGCCTCAGCCGGCGTGCCAGGGCGGTTCGCGGTGGCCGAGCAGCCAGCGGTGGAACAGCGGTCGCAGGTCCTGGCCGGACTTCTTGCTCCACCACGCCGCGAGCGTGTCCCGGTCCTGGCTCGTGTACAGGTGGGTGTGCGGCCAGGCCGCTGCGAGTCGCCAGAACGTCGCGTCGCCGATCCGCTGCCGGATCGTGTCCCACATCAGCGCGGGGATGTAGTAGACGTTGCCCTCGCCGAACGTCTGCGTCCGGTAGTGCGCGGGCGGGCCGTACTGCGCGCGCATGGCGTCCACGGCCGTCGACCACCGGCGCAGGATCTGGGTCCGGTCCAGGGGTCCGTGGCTGCCGGTCCAGTTCGCCTCGGCGAGGTACGTCGCCATCCCCTCACTCATCCAGAGGTCGCTCCAGTCGTTCGGCGTGACCGCGTCGCCGTACCACTGGTGCCCGATCTCGTGCACGAGCACGTCCTTGGACAGCGTGTAGTGGTTGTCGCCGAGGGTGATCATGGTCTGGGTCTCCATGCCACTCATCCCGGGCACCACCAGGATCCCGAGCGTGCCGAACGGGTAGCGCCCGACCAGCCCCTCGAGATACGCGACGGCCCGCGGCGCGTACCGGACCTTCCGCAGAATGTCCGAACGGCCGGTCGGGGTCCAGTAGCTGATGGGGAGGCCGTGCGGTCCGGTGTCCTGGGTCTCGGTGTAGTGGCCGATCGCGATCGTCACGAGGTACGACGCGGCCGGCGACGACAGCCGCCACTGGGTCACCGTGTGCCCGCCCGTTGTACGACGCGACCGCAGCACGCCGTTGGCGATCCCCACCATGCTCTCGGGCGCGTGAATGGTCAGGTCGTACGTCGCCTTGTCGGAGGACTGGTCGTTGACGGCGTACCAGCTGTACGCGCCGTACGGCTCCTGCGTCGTCCAGACGCTGCCGTCGGGGGTGGTGGTCCAGCCGGTCGTGGTGACGTCGGGGCGGTCGCTGGGCGCGGTCACCGGCTCCGGTGTGCCGGAGTAGGTGACCTGGAGGACGTGGTGGTCGCCCTGGGTGACCGGCGAGTCGACGACGAGGTTCTTCCCCTGATGCTCGAACGTGACCGTCTTGCCGTCCATCCAGACGTGGCCGACCTCGAGCTGGCGGGCGAGGTCGAGCTGCACGTGGTCCGCGGTCGTGGCCGCACGGTAGAGCAGGGTCTCGGTGGACGTCAGAACCTCGTGCTGCGCGTCCCACGTGAGGTTCAGGTCGTAGTGCAGCGCGTCGACGCCCGGGTCGCCGACGGAGGGATATACGGAGTCCTCCCGCGGCCTGCTCACGGCGTCGTCGTAGGCCGCGGTGCTGCGGTCCGCGGCCGGCCCAGCCACCTGCGGCGCCGGCGGCCCGCCTCCTGAGTCCGACCCCGGGCCGCAGGCGGTCAGCCCGAGCGACAGGCCCAGCGACAG
>JAFMQY010000259.1 GCA_017354415.1 Nocardioides sp. | reverse complement strand
CCGACGGCGACCGCGGCCCGCGCTGCCGCGACGTCGGAGACCAGGCCGACCAGCGCGCGGGCAGCGCACACAGCGACCACCGCGAGCACCCACGGCCCGACGGACGTCCCGCGCACGACCGCCACCACCAGCCCGGTGACGATCCAGGCCTGGCCCAGGACGAGCAGGCTGCCGAGCACGCCGGCGCCGACGACGGTTGTGAGCGGTCGCCGGGCGGGTCGGAGGCGGCCGAACAGCCGCGGGTCGAGGGGTCTCATCCGGCCGCTGCCAGCTCTTCCTCCGGGATGTGGTGGATCGCGATCCGCTGGCGGAACACCCAGTAGGTCCAGGCCTGGTAGGCGAGCACGAACGGTGTGACCACGAGGGCGACCACCGTCATCACGGTGAGCGTGTAGTGCGTCGACGAGGCGTTGGTCGTGGTCAGGCTGGCGCCGTCGGCGAGCGTCGTGGGCATCACGTCCGGGAACAGCGCGACGAACAGCCCGGCCACTGCCAGGGCGATCGCCACGAAGGTCCCGATGAACGCCCAGCCCTCACGTACTTGGCTGCAGGCGAGCAGGCCGCCGACCAGCGCCAGCGCCGCCAGTACGAACAGCACCGCCGAACCGCCGTTCCCGGTGTGGATCTGGGTCCAGGTCAGGAACGCCACGGCCGCCACGGCGGCCGCCACGCCGACCTGCACCGCGAGACGCCGTGCCCGGAGCCGGATCGGGCCGTCGGTCTTGAGCCCGACATACATCGCCCCATGCGTCAGGAACAGCAGCAGGGTGGTCACGCCACCGAGCAGGGCGTAGGGGTTGAGCAGGTTCCAGAAGCCGCCGGCGTACTCCAGGTCGGCATCGATAGGTACGCCGCGCAGGATGTTGGCGAAGGCGACGCCCCACAGCAGCGAAGGCACGAACGAGCCGACCACGATCGCGATGTCCCAACCCCGTCGCCACTCCTCGTGCGCTCGCTTCGCGCGGTACTCGAAGGCGACCCCACGGACGATCAGGGCGACCAGGATCAGCAGCAGCGGCAGGTAGAACCCGCTGAACATCGTCGCGTACCAGTTCGGGAACGCGGCGAAGGTCGCACCGCCGGCGACCAGCAGCCAGACCTCGTTGCCGTCCCAGACGGGTCCGATCGTGTTGATCAGCACCCGGCGCTCGCGGTCGTCGCGGCCGAGGATCGGCAACAGCATGCCGACACCGAAGTCGAAGCCCTCGAGGGTGAAGTAGCCGATCCAGAGGACGGCGATCAGGATGAACCAGACGGTGGTGAGCTCCATGTCGTCTCCTCAGTACGCGAAGGCCATGGGGCGGTCGGCGTCGCCGCCGTCCGACGGCTCGGTCGGGGTGACGTCCGGCAGGCCCTGGCGGATCGTCTTGATCATCAGGCCGACCTCGATGACGGCGAGCACGGCGTACACGAGCGTGTAGGTGATCAGCGAGGTCGCGACCAGGCCGGCTCCTACGGTCGGGGACACGCCGTTCGCCGTCGTCATCAGGCCGAACACCACCCACGGCTGACGGCCCATCTCGGTGAAGACCCAGCCGAAGGAGTTGGCCGCGACCGGCAGCAGAGGCAGCAGGATCGCGAGTCGTGCCCACCATCGGTTGGTCGGGGCCCGGCCCCGTCTCGTGACGTAGAGGATCAGGATCGCGGCCGCGGCGCTGAGCAGTCCCAGCCCGATCATCAGCCGGAAGGTCCAGTACGTCACCGGGATGATCGGTGTGTAGTCCCCCGGCGAGTAGTAGGGCCGACCCGGATCCTGGCCGTACTTCGCCTGGTACTCCGCCCGCAGCTGGTTGATCCCCTGGATGGTCCCGTGGAAGTGGCCGGTGCCGAGGAACGAGAGCAGGCACGGGATCTGGATGATGTCGGTGTGCTTCGACCCGTTGAGGTTGCCGACGGTCAGCACCGAGAAGGGCGCACAGCTCTTGGTGTCGTAGAGCGCCTCGGCGGCGGCCATCTTCATCGGCTGGACGTCGGTCATGATCTTGCCGGAGATGTCACCGGTGAAGGCCACGCCCAGGCCGGCGATCAGCAGCACACCGGCGCCGCTGCGTACGCCGTGCCGGAACGTCTGGTGGTCGTCCCCGCGCTCGCGGTCGCGCAGCATGCCCCAGAAGGCAACGCTCACCACGAACGCCCCGCCGGTCAGGTACGCCGCCATGATCACGTGCGGGAACGTCGCGAGCTGGACCTTGTTGAAGAGCACCGCGAAGAAGTCGTGCAGCTCCGCCCGTCCGGTCGCCTGGTTGTAGGAGTAGCCGACCGGGTGCTGCATCCAGGAGTTCGCGGCAAGGATGAAGTACGCCGAGAGCAGCGTCCCGATGTGCACGATCCAGATGCAGGCGTTGTGCAGGACCGGCGAGAGCCGCTCCCACCCGAAGATCCAGAGACCCAGGAACGTCGACTCGAGGAAGAACGCGAGCAGTCCCTCGACAGCCAGCGGCGCCCCGAAGATGTCACCGACGAACCGTGAGTAGGAGCTCCAGTTCATCCCGAACTGGAACTCCTGCACGATCCCGGTGACCACGCCGATCGCGAAGTTGATCAGGAACAGCTTCCCGAAGAACTTCGTCAGCCGGAGCCACTGCGGGTTCTTGCTGCGCACCCATGCGGTCTCGTAGCCGGCGACGATCGCCGAGAGGCCGATGGTGATGGGGACGAACAGGAAGTGGTAGACGGTGACGATGCCGAACTGCCACCGCGCGAGGTCGAGGGCGTCCACGGGGACGACTCTTCCCGCCCCCGGCCGAGGATGGAAGGGCTGAGGTCACCATGGCCTGGGACCTTGGTCACTCGGACTTCCGGGTTGCCCGACTTCGGGGTAGTCCGTGACGAAAATCAGCCCAGGACGCCCATTTCGACTGACGTTCGTCACGGACTATCCCGGTTGACGGCCGCCACCGAGCGAATCCACCCCGGAAACGATGGCCCAGGCACGGCCCCGAGGCTCAGACGCGCGCGAGGAAAGCCAGGAGGTCCTGCCGGGTGAGGACGCCGACCGGCTTGCCGTCCTCGTGGACCAGCACGGCGTCGGCGTCCTCGAGGATCGCCACTGCCGCGTACGCCGACTCCGAGGAGCCGATCGTGGGCAGGGGCGGGGACATGTGGCTCTCGACCCGGTCGGTGAGCGCCGCCTTCCCGGCGAACAGCGCGTCGAGGAGGGTCCGTTCGGACACCGACCCCGCGACCTCGGCCGCCACGATCGGCGGCTCGGCGCGGACCACCGGCATCTGCGAGACGCCGTACTCCTGGAGGATCGCGATGGCCTCCGCGATGGTCTCGTTCGGGTGGGTGTGCACGAGGTCCGGGAGCCGCCCGGCCTTGCCCCGGAGCACCTCGCCGACGGTCTGCTCGGTGGTGCCGGCGCCGGTGGCGAAGCCGTACTGGGCGAGCCAGTCGTCGTTGAACACCTTGGTCAGGTACCCGCGGCCGGAGTCGGGCAGCAGGACGACGATCACGGCGTCCTCCCCCTCGGGAGTGCCGGCCAGCTCGTGGGCGACCTGGCGAGCGGCGTACGCCGCCATCCCGGCCGAGCCGCCGACCAGCATCGCCTCCTGGCGGGCGAGCCGGCGGGTGAACGCGAACGAGTCGGCGTCGCTGACCTCGATCACCCGGTCGGCGATCCCGCGGTCGTAGGTCTCCGGCCAGAAGTCCTCGCCGACGCCCTCGACGAGGTACGGCCGGCCGCTCCCGCCTGAGTACACCGAGCCCGCCGGATCGGCGCCGATCACCTGGACGTCGGGGTCCTGTTCCTTGAGGTACCGGCCGACGCCGCTGATCGTGCCCCCGGTGCCCATCCCGCAGATGAAGTGGGTGACCCGACCCTCGGTCTGCCGCCAGATCTCCGGACCGGTGCTCTCGTAGTGGGAGAGGGGGTTGTTCGGGTTGGAGTACTGGTCGGGCTTCCAGGCGCCCGGCTCCGCAGCCAGGCGGTCGCTGACGTTGTAGTACGAGTCGGGGTGTTCGGGGGCGACGGCGGTCGGGCAGACCACGACCTCGGCGCCGTACGCCTTGAGCACGTTGCGCTTGTCCTCACTGACCTTGTCGGGGCAGACGAAGACGCAGCGGTACCCCTTCGCCTGCGCCACCATGGCGAGCCCGACTCCCGTGTTGCCCGAGGTCGGCTCGACGATCGTCCCGCCGGGCTGGAGCTCGCCCGAAGCCTCGGCGGCCTCGATCATCCGGGCAGCGATCCGGTCCTTCACCGAGCCGCCGGGGTTGAGGTACTCCACCTTCGCCAGCACCAGTGGCGCCTCCGCGCCCTCCGGCAGGTCGAGGGTGCGCTTCAGCCGGACCAGAGGCGTGTTCCCCACGAGGTCGAGCAGCGACTCCACGTACTCCATGCGAGTCAAGATAGCCGCGCGCGAGGCCCGTCCCGGCATCTGCGAGCCCGGCCGATGACGAGGGCCCGTGAGCCCTGCCAGCCGGACACCCCTCGGCGTCGCCGCGGCCCGG
>JAFMQY010000258.1 GCA_017354415.1 Nocardioides sp. | reverse complement strand
CCGGCCCCACTGAGCATCCGTCAGCACCGCAGAACGCGACATGCGTCAACAATCCCGGCCCACACCGCCGATCTTTAGGAGACACGCCCTAGGCGTCCTGATGACGCGGGCAGTCGAGAAGCGCAAGCTATTGCCGCGATGAGGTGCCCCGTCCTGCCGATGTGAGGTCGGGGGAATCGGAGTTGTTACCGATGCCCGGACGTCGGGCGGCGGTCCCATGACGGATCGTCTTGCCGCTTCTTGAGTAGCCAGACGACCCCTGCTGCCCAGAGGAAGACCACGGCCCCGGTTCCCGGATAGATGCCGAGGATCGCGATGAGCAGGAACCATCCGGGGATCGTCGCGATTGCTCCCGCGACCAGATAGGCCGCCGTTCGGGAGCCCGGCGAGGAAAACGTCACGAGCGGACTGTAGGGCCTCGCGGGGCTGTCTGGGAGGGAACGCTCATGCCGCTGACCGTCAGCGGTCAAGTTCGCCGAGCCGGTAGAGGCTGGCAGCCGTCGTCCTTCCCCGTCCCGGCACTTCGTTCGCGCAGCCAAGGCCGCCGCCCCTTCTTTCTCCGCACCATGGAAGCCGCAGCCAGCTTCGGTTCGACCTGCTCGCCGGGCTTCTGGGCCGACTGAGCATAGGCTGCAGGGCCTTGTCTCGTGAGGAGTTTCCTTACTGGCTCAAGGCGGCCTCCGGCCGCAGCGCGGCCTCCGGGCTGCGGCGCTGGCGCGCCGGTCCCTACGGCCACGCCAACAACAAAGAGGACGCTCCGATCCGTAGACCAAGACGCCTTCGACAAGACGCACAGGCAGGACGGCGTCATGGACCAGCTCGCCACGCACCACCGAGCCGCCGACCCGATCGCTCATCGTTTGCACGCCGCCGCCCGGCATCAACGGCGCTCCGCGTCCCTCCGGGATGGCCTCCGGCCACCGTTGACCCCGGACACCGCCGAGCACTGGCGCTGGCTATCGGTTCGGTGGCTCTCATCTGGCCGACCAGGCTCGAGCGTGCCCCCACGGTGCCCCCGGCACTCTGGATTCCGCCACTGGCAGCCATGACGGTCCAACACCACACCGACGCTCGAATCCCGACAAGAACGCCCACGAAAGTAGGCCAGATCTGCTTCCCAAGGTCGATGTCGCGAGTTCGAGCCTCGTCATCCGCTCCACGCTTCTGACCTCCCACGTCACATCCGTTTCAGCCGTCACCCGTTCCCTGCGCTTTGTGGGGGTTGCAACGGCCGACAAGCGAGGGGATCCCCGGTGAGCCGGGTATCCCTGCATCCCCACCCTTGACGCCCCGAGTGACCATTGGGGACAGTGGTGGGGATGTGACTCCCGAAGTCTCGAGGTCTTTCCCATGACTCGCGCTCGATGGATCGGTCTCGGCATCCTCGTCCTCGTCCTGACGTTGGTCCCGGTCCTGCCAAGCGATGGAGAAGGCGACGGCAGTGCCCGTCTGGCCGGCGCCCGGCAAACCGCCTCGGTGCTCACCGCTGGCTGGGGCCGGGTGACGCCGGCGTACCGGCACACGATCAACCGCGTCGTCGACAGCACCCGGACGTCCGGGCGCGTCTCGCCCGATGCCTCGGCGCGCACCCTCGTTGCCTCGGTCGTGAAGTGTGTGATGTTCGAGGGCCAGCGCTACTGCCTCGGCCAGGGGTGGACCGACCACACCCAGGCGCAGGTGCGGGCAAGGACCACGGCGATCGCCGCCCGCGAGGCAGCGCGCCCCACCGCAACCCTGAACACGGGCGACCTCTCCACTCTCGACGCCCTGCGCCAGGCGGCGCGGATGAGCCCACGGGCCCGGGCCGCGGCGGAGCGGGCCGAGCTCACCCAGGCGGCGCGGTCCGTGGCGAAGGTGTGGCTGCTCCGGCACCAGATCCAGGGTGTTCCACTACCACCCCACTTCTTCGCCCGCCATCCCGAGGTACGGGCCGTGACTCCGGCCTCCGGTGCGGGCAGACTCACGCCCCCGCAGCCCGGCGGTCGTTCGCACCCGAAGCACTGGAGTGACTACCCCCACCGCGGCACGGTGCTCAACAGGCGCCACGTCACCCAGCAGCACCGCACGTACTGGTGCGGTCCCACCACCATGCAGATGATCGGCTGGGGCTGGTCGGGCACGAAGCGCTCACAGCACCTCTGGGCCCGCCGCCTCGGCACCACCACCTCGGGGACCTCGGTCGCCGCGATGGTGAGCGCCACGAACCGGTACACGGGATGGGACAGGAAGTCGTACGCCGGCCCCTACATCATCCTCGACATCAGCGGCTGGACGTTCCACCAGTGGCGCCTGCTGATGGCCCGGCACACAGTCGACTACCGTGCGCCCGTCATCCTGCACCCCATCCTGCTCAAGCGGTTCTTCCCCTACCTCGACCATGACGGTTCGGGCCACTTCCAGGTCGGGCGCGGCTACCAGAAGGGCAAGACCACGCTGCTCGGCTACTTCGAGCCGTGGAACCAGCAGCGCTTCCACCCCGATGAGCCGTTCATCCCGCGCGTGCAGTGGCGAAGCGCCTACCGCTCCTACCGGGCGAACCGCGCACACTTCGAGCACAATCTCGGGGTGTGAAGCCGGTACGACGTGTGGTCACCGCGGTCGCGGCCGCGAGCGTGCTCACGGCGTGCGGGTCCACATCCTCGTCCCCGTCCTCGGCCGGCGAACCGGGTGCGGGGGTCAGTCCCACGCACGCGACCGCGTCGACCCCCGTTTCGGCGCCGAGCAGCGACGCCCCGGTCGGCAGTGCGTCGCATCCGGTCGCATTGGTGGCCCAACGGGAGACGCTGGACTGGCGGTCGGTGCCCGGTTCGATCAAGGACGTGGTGACCGTCGGGGACGGATGGACGCTCACCGTCGCAGCGGGCGGACGTACCGCCCGCCTCGCCGGTCCACACCCGCGCACGGTGTCGGCCGGGCCGCACTCGAGCATCACCGACGCCTTCCTCGACGACTCCCACGCGCTGCTGATCAGCGAGGACCGGCTCGCCTCGGCGCCGGACCGGGCCACGATCGTCGACCTGAAGACCGGACGTGCCACGACCCTCGACAGCACGTCGAGTCCACCCACGGTGGTCGGGGGAACCTGGGCGCTCGGTCCTTCTTCGCTCGTGCACGCGACCTCCGGGCCCCACCGCACCTACTGCCTGGCCACGGTCGCCCTGAGCACCGGTCGCGGGTCGACGGGGTGGTGCGCGGGGCCGCGCCACGGGTTCAGCCGATCGGCCGTCACGACCGACGGCACCTCGATGATGACCTTCGACGCCCACCGTCCCTCGTGCCGGACGTTGGTCGAGGTCGACGGCAAGCGGCTCCAGCCGTTCCCAGGAGTCACCCACTGCAGGGGCTGGGACTCGGCCCTGCTCGACGGGACCACCGTCTGGTCGGTCGTCCCGAACGAACGGCGGATCGAGGCCGCCCACTTCTATGCGCACACCGACTCCGGGTGGTACGACCTCGGGCCCGGTACGTCGGGCTCCCTGGTCACCTGCGCGGGCGACGCCTACTTCTCCCGCGACCCGGGCTCCCACATGGATCCGGCCACTCTCCTCCGGTGGTCGCCGGCCACCGCCACCTTGAGCACGGTCTTCGAGTCGAAGGGTCACGGGAACGCCTTCCTCTCGCCCGCCCGGTGTGGCGGCACCCACCTCACGGTGACGTCGTACTCACAGGCGGGCGACCAACAGGTCACGACCGACCTTCGCTGGCTGGCGGCCTCGACCTCCGGCAGCCCGTAGGCTCGTTGGTATGCCTGCCGACTTCACCGGTTTCCCCAGTCAGGCGCTCGATTTCTACGACGACCTCGAGGTCGACAACACCCGGACGTTCTGGGAGAAGCACAAGGGGACCTACGAGTACTCCGTCAAGCGCCCGATGGTCGCGCTCTGCGCGGCGCTCGCCGAGGAGTTCGGAGACGCCAAGGTGTTCCGCCCCTACCGCGACGTGCGGTTCGCGAAGGACAAGACGCCGTACAAGACCGCGCAGGGCGCGTTCGTCGAGGTGGGGCCCGCGACGGGGTGGTACGTCGAGGTCTCCGCGCGCGGCGTCCGCACCGGGGCCGGCTTCTACGACGCGAGCGGCGAGCGGATCGCCTCGATCCGGGCGGCCATCGACGACGACCGCACCGGCACCGAGCTGGAAATGATGCTGAAGAGACTGGAGGCCAACGGCTGGCGGATCGGCGGCCACGCCCTCAAGACCGCACCTCGCGGGTACGACGTCGACCACCCGCGTATCGCCCTCCTCCGCCACAAGTCGCTCACCATCGGCCACGACTACGGCTTCGAGCCGATCATCCACACCCCCGAGCTGCTCGAGGCCGTGCGCGACGACTGGCGCACCCTCCGGCCCTTCGTGGAATGGGTCACGTCAGCCGGGGACGTCGCCTGATCGGTCCGCCCGGGCCGGGTTCCGGAGCGGCGGCCGTGGGAGCGTGCGCAGGCGCGGCGGGCGCACG
>JAFMQY010000136.1 GCA_017354415.1 Nocardioides sp. | reverse complement strand
GTACGGCGCGTTCCTGACCGGGCCGCCCCTCCTCGGCTTCGTGGGTGACCAGGTCGGCACGCTCCGCTCGCTGCTGGTGATCGCGATCGCCATGGTCCCCGCCGCCGTACTGGTCCTCTCGGTCCGCCGCCCCACCCCGCCTGACCGGGTCGTCCGCCCCACAGGCACTTCTAGCACCCGCTGAAGCGGACGACCCGGTGCCCGCAGGGTCCGGCGGGGGTACGGGCCGCCCGACCCGAGGGGAGAGGGGCTGACAGGATGCGGGCATGCCCGAGCCTCAGCACCCGGCGGTCGCGGACGCCTCGCCGACGCCGTACTGGCTGGACCGTCCCGACCGGCCGGCACCCCGGCCGGCGCTCGAGGCACACCGCACCGCCGACCTGTGCGTGGTCGGCGGCGGCTTCTCCGGGCTGTGGACCGCCCTGCTGGCCAAGGAGCGCGACCCGGAGCGCGAGGTCGTCCTGCTCGAGGGCAACCGGATCGGCTGGGCCGCGTCGGGCCGCAACGGCGGCTTCTGCGCCGCGTCGCTGACGCACGGGCGTGCGAACGGCGTCGAGCGGTGGCCCACCGAGATCGACACCCTCGATGAGCTCGGGCGGGCCAACCTGGACGCGATCGAGGAGACCGTCGCGCGGTACGGCATCGACTGCGACTTCGAGCGCCCCGGGGCGATCACCGTGGCGACCGAGCCCCACCAGGTCGACTGGCTGCACGAGATGGCGGACGCGATCCCCGACAGCAGATTCCTGGACCGAGACGCCGTGCGGGCCGAGGTCGGCTCCCCGACCTTCCTCGGCGGCGTGCTCGAGCCCCATGCCACCGCTCTGGTCGACCCCGCCCGTCTCGCCTGGGGGCTGGCCGCGGCCACGGAGTCGCTCGGCGTCCGGGTCCACGAGCAGACCCACGTCGCCAGGCTGTCCCGCGGCAGTGCCGGGGTCGACGTGCACACCACCAGCGGTCCGGTCGTCCGGGCGCGGCGGGTCGCCCTGGGAACCAACGCCTTCCGGTCCCTCGTACGCCGGGTCCGCCTGCACACGGTCCCCGTCTACGACTACGCGCTGATGACCGAGCCGCTCACGCCGGAGCAGCGGGACGCGATCGGCTGGCGGGGGCGCCAGGGCCTGGACGACATGACCAACCAGTTCCACTACTTCCGGCTGACCTCCGACGACCGGATCCTGTGGGGTGGGTACGACGCGATCTACCACTTCGGCCGGCACGTCCGTCCCTCGTATGACCAGCGGGCCGCCACGTTCGACCTGCTCGCCCGGCAGTTCTTCGAGACGTTCCCGCAGCTGGAGGGTCTCCGCTTCTCACACCGCTGGGGAGGCGCGATCGACACCTGCACCCGCTTCTGCGCCTTCTTCGGCCAGGCGTACGGCGGGCGCGCGGCGTACGCGCTCGGGTACACCGGGCTCGGGGTCGGCGCGACCCGGTTCGGCGCCGAGGTGATGCTCGACCTGCTCGACGGCATCGACTCCGAACGCACCCGCCTGGAGATGGTCCGGACCAAGCCACTGCCGTTCCCGCCTGAGCCGTTCGCCTGGGCCGGCATCGAGCTCACCCGCCGCTCCCTCGCCGCCGCCGACCGACGCCAGGGCAAGCGCAACCTCTGGCTCCGTGCCCTCGACAAGGCCGGACTCGGCTTCGACTCCTGACGCCGACCTCGAACTTCGGGTTCACGCCGTCAGCGCCGCGCGTGTCGCTGGGAGCTGATGCCGAGTGTGGGGGCGAGGGGCCGCACGGACAGGCCTGTCAGGATTCACGTCATCCCTCCAGCCGAGACCCGGTCTCACCCGCGACGGCATGCCTCGACAGCGAGCTGGTCGACGAAGTCGTTCATCATGTGGCCGGAGTGCACCAGCGGTTCCCACAGGTCCCGGTTCGTCACCGGCTTCTTCGCCGACGTCAGCCACCCGTTGAGCAACCACTTCTCCCACCAGCGGTCGCGGAAGCAGTTCACGACGTACGTCGAGTCGCTGACGACCAGGAGTGGTGGCGGCAGGGTGGTGACCGCCTCGAGGGCCGCCTTGATCTCCATCCGCTGGTTGGTGGTCACCGCCTCGAACCCCGAGTCGTACGTCGAGCGGTCGACCGCCCACGCCCAGCCGCCGCGGCCGGGGTTGCCGGCGCATGCGCCGTCGGTGAACACCGACAGCGCGTCCGTGGGAGCCGTCATGGGCGACGGCCGAGGTCGACGGGCCACGTGGACCTCAGGCCCGCTCGACGAAGGCCGCGATCGACGCCGACTCCCGCTTGCGCGACGGCTCGTGCAGGTAGGGCATGTGCCCGGTCTCGAAGTACTCGTGCTCGATCCGGTCGAACGCCTCGTCGGGCAGCCGGAGGTGGGCCACCATGTCTTCGGCTGCGTGGTACGGCGTGGCGAGGTCGTAGTAGCCGTACTCGACGCGCACCCGCAGGTGCGGGTTGGCGCGCATGACCCGCTCGAGCTTATCCGCCACGAAGATCGGCTTTCCCTCGAACTCCTTGAACGACCACTCCTTGATCTCGTTCGCGAACACCTCGTAGGACAGGTCCTGCGTGTTCCCGAGCTCGCTGCGCAGGTAGTGGTGCAGCGCCGCGGCGTACGGTCCCTGCATGGCGTCCATCGACGGGTCGGCGTCCATGTTCTCGGCGATCCGCGAGTGCAGGGGGCCGGTGAAGCGCCCGTCGATCCTGCCGACGGTCAGTCCCCGGTCGCGGAGCAGCTCGGTGCAGAAACGCCAGTGCTCGGGCCGCAGATCGCAGCGGTCGATGTAGTCCTCGGACAGCCCGGTGAGGCGGGCCAGGGTGCGCACCACCGACGGCCGCTCCTTGACCGGCAGCCGTCGGCCGGCGGCCAGCGCGAGCCGGTAGGGACCTGCCGAGAACGCCTCGGCCTCCTGCCGGAGCTTGGCGAAGCGGCCCTTGACCTTGCCGTGGTAGTGCGCGATCGCGGTGTACGTCGGCAGGAAGTTCAGGCACGCCTCGTCGAACTTGTGGTGCTCGAAGTCCTGGCTGCCGAAGTCGAGCACGCTCGAGATCAGCACGATGCCGTTCAGCTCCAGGGAGTGCCGCGACATGAGCCGCTCGGCCACCGAGACCGCACGCACCGTCCCGTACGACTCGCCGACCACGTACTTCGGCGACATCCACCGGTCCTCGCGGGTGCACCAGAGCCGGATCAGCTCGGTGACCTGCTCGACGTCCTTGCCGAAGCCGTGGTACTCCTTGGCCTTGCCGCCCTCGACAGCGCGCGTGTGACCGGTCGACATCGGGTCGATGAAGACCAGGTCGGAGACCGCGAGCAGGGTCTCGGCGTTGTCGACGAGCCGGTACGGCGGGGGGTGCGGCGCGGTGACGTCGCCCATGTCGACCCGGCGCGGGCCCAGGAGCCCCATGTGCAGCCAGATCGACGAGGAGCCGGGTCCGCCGTTGAACACGAACGTGATCGGCCGGGTGGTGACGTCCGCGCCGTCCACCGTGTACGCCGTCACCGACATCTCCGCGCGCGCCTTCCAGCCGCGGAAGACGTCCTCCTTGACCTCCTCCTCGCGGAGCACGACGCGGCCGGTGCGCGCGGTGTAGGAGATCTCGCCGCGCTTGGTCCGCAGCGTGTGCTTGCTGATCACCAGGTCGTCGACCGGGTCGGGCCTGTCCTTCTCCTTCGCGTCCCCCGGCTTCTCGTCCGGGGTTGCCTTCTCGTCGGTCACCGCTCACCGCCCGGGACCCACAAGACGTCGCCGTTCTCGCGGTTCACGTAGCGGGCCAGGATGAAGACCAGGTCCGAGAGCCGGTTGAGGTAGCGGATCGCGATCTCGTTCATGGTGTCGCCGTGCTCGTCGTACGCCGCCCACGCCGAGCGCTCCGCCCGTCGTACGACGGTCCGGGCGACGTGCAGCCGGGCCGCGGCCGGCGTCCCGCCGGAGAGGATGAACGACCGCAGCTTCGGCAGGTCGGCGTTGAACTCGTCGCACCACCCTTCCAGTCGGTCGACGTACTCCTGGGTGATCCGCAGCGGCGGGAACTCCGGATCTGGCACGACCGGGGTGCAGAAGTCCGCGCCGACGTCGAACAGGTCGTTCTGGACGTGTATCAGCACCGAGCGCACCGGCTCCTCGAGGTCGTGAGCAAGTGCCATCCCCAGCTGGGCGTTCGCCTCGTCGACGTCTGCATAGGCGTGGAGTCGCAGGTCGTTCTTCGACGTCTCGCTCATGTCACCCAGCCGGGTCGTCCCGCTGTCTCCCGTGCGCGTGTAGATCTTCGTCAGGTTGACCACGACGCCGAGCGTAGTGCGCGGTGAGCCGTGACCATTGGATGAGAAATTGTTGGCCAGGGCGCAACCGATCCGTCATGCTCGCGCGTCATAGTGGTAGTAGCACGTTGCTCACGCGACACCCAGGCCGGGGGTTCGGGTCCCCGGAGGACGGAGCCTGACAATGAGCCACTCGACAAGCCCTCACGGGAACACGGGGATCGGGGGACGGACGATGGACATCGTCCACGACGGTCAGACGCTGGTTCTGCGCGGTGACTTCGACGTGCGCAGCACCATGGAAGTCCGCACGGCCATCTGGGAACACATCCACGGCTTCGACGAGGATCTCGTCGTCGACCTCACCGGTGTCGCCGCGATCGACCTGACCGCTGCCCGGGTGCTCGCCTACGCGACCATCGACGCCGGCCGTTCCGGCCACCACCTTCGCCTCCGCGGCTGCGGCCCCGCCGTACGCCGGATGCTGCACATCTCGCGACTCGCCCGCGTGGTCGAGGTCGAACGCACCGCCGCCTCCGCCTGAGGCGGGCGCGCCCCGGGCCGAGCCGACATGGCCCGTGCCACGTGTCGGATAGGACACATGGCCGGGCCGAATGCGTCCCCGCGGTCCTACCCTCCCCTCATGAGTCCCGTCAGCAAGGACCGCCCCTGGGTCATGCGCACGTACGCCGGCCACTCGACGGCTGCGGCGTCCAACGCGCTGTACCGGACCAACCTCGCGAAGGGCCAGACCGGCCTCTCGGTGGCCTTCGACCTGCCCACGCAGACCGGCTACGACCCGGACGACGCGCTCAGCAGGGGTGAGGTGGGCAAGGTCGGCGTACCGATCCCGCACCTCGGTGAGATGCGCCGGCTGTTCGACGGCATCCCGCTCACCGACATGAACACCTCGATGACCATCAACGCCACCGCCATGTGGCTGCTGGCGCTGTACCAGGTCGTGGCCGAGGAGCAGAACCCGGGCTCGGCTCCGTCCGACGTGGCCCACCAACTGGCGGGGACCACGCAGAACGACATCATCAAGGAGTACCTGTCCCGCGGCACCTACGTCTTCCCGCCCGAGCACTCGCTGCGGCTGACCGCGGACCTGATCGCCTACACCGTCCACGAGATCCCGGGTTGGAACCCGATCAACATCTGCAGCTACCACCTGCAGGAGGCCGGCGCCACGCCGACACAGGAGCTCGCCTTCGCGCTCTGCACCGCGATCGCCGTGCTCGACGCGGTGAAGGCGTCCGGTCAGGTGTCCGAGGAGGACTTCGGGAAGGTCGTCGGCCGCATCTCGTTCTTCGTCAACGCCGGCGTGCGCTTCGTCGAGGAGATGTGCAAGATGCGCGCCTTCGTCGAGCTGTGGGACGAGCTGACTCGTGAGCGGTACGGCGTGGCCGATCCGAAGATGCGGCGCTTCCGGTACGGCGTCCAGGTGAACAGCCTCGGCCTGACCGAGGCCCAGCCCGAGAACAACGTGCAGCGGATCGTGCTGGAGATGCTGGGCGTCACGTTGTCCAAGGACGCGCGTGCCCGCGCCGTCCAGCTGCCGGCGTGGAACGAGGCGCTCGGTCTGCCGAGGCCGTGGGACCAGCAGTGGTCGTTGCGCCTCCAGCAGGTGCTCGCCTACGAGTCCGACCTCCTGGAGTACGACGACCTGTTCGCGGGTTCGCACGTGGTGGAGGCCAAGGTGGCCGAGCTGGTCGCGGGCGCCCGGGCCGAGATGGACCGGGTGCAGGCCATGGGCGGTGCCATCGCGGCCGTCGAGAGCGGCTACATGAAGCAGGCGCTGGTGTCGTCGCACGCCGCCCGGCGGGCGAGGATCGAGTCGGGTGAGGAGGTCGTGGTCGGGGTGAACCGCTTCGAGACGACCGAGTCGTCCCCGCTCACCGCCGACCTCGACGCCGCCATCCAGGCGCCCGATCCCGCGGCCGAGCAGGCCGCCGTGGAGAGCGTCCGGGCCTGGAAGGCCGAACGTGACGAGGCCGAGGTCGCCGAGGCGCTGGCGAAACTGGCGGCCGACGCCAAGTCCGACACCAACCTCATGCCGGCCACCCTGGCAGCGGCGCGTGCCGGCGCCACGACGGGAGAGTGGGCCGCCACTCTGCGCGAGGTGTTCGGCGAGTACCGCGCGCCGACCGGCGTGACAGGTGCGGTCGGTGTGTCCGAGGCGGGCGAGTTGCTGGCCGAGGTACGACGCCGGGTGAAGCAAACAGGTGACGAGCTCGGTGGCCGGCTCCGCCTGCTCGTCGGCAAGCCCGGCCTCGACGGACATTCGAACGGCGCCGAGCAGGTGGCGGTGCGAGCGCGGGACGCAGGCTTCGAGGTCGTCTACCAGGGCATCCGGATGACGCCGGAGGAGATCGTGGCCGCAGCGGTGGCGGAGGACGTCCACTGCGTCGGGCTGTCGATCCTGAGCGGCTCGCACATGGAGCTCGTTCCCGACGTACTGGTGGGGATGGAGGAGGCCGGCATCGGCGACGTCCCGGTCGTCGTGGGTGGGATCATCCCCGACTCCGACGCGCGGCGGCTGATCGATGCCGGCGTGGCGGCCGTCTACACGCCCAAGGACTTCGGGCTCACCGAGATCATGGCCGGCATCGTCGGCGTGATCCGCGAGGCCTACGACCTGGACTGACCCCGGCGGGACCGCCCCTTGTCACGGCCGCCTCCCACAGAGCACTGTTTCGAGGGGCACGGTGTTGATGGGAGGAGGCGCGCGATGGCGAAGAAGCCACCGGAAGGGGCCGACGACGTGGGTGGCTCCGCTGAGCTGCCGCCAGGGCTCGACCCCAAGAACTACAGCAGCAAGGGCCATCTCCGATCCACGGTGTACGACGCCGAGATGGCCCGGCTCCAGGAGCAGCTGGTGCTCCTGCAGTACTGGATCATCAGCCAAGGACTCAAGGTCCTGGTGATCTTCGAAGGCCGCGGCTCGGCGGGGAAGGGCGGCGTCATCAAGCGCATCACGGAGCGCACGAGCCCCCGTACCGTCCGGGTGGTCGCGCTGCCCAAGCCGACCGAGCGCCAGCGGACGCAGTGGTACTTCCAGCGGTACGTCGAGCACCTCCCGGCAGCGGGGGAGATGGTGCTGTTCGACCGCAGCTGGTACAACCGCTCGAACGTCGAGTGGGTGATGGGCTACTGCACCGAGGCGGAGCACGATGAGTTCCTGCGGAGCTGCCCCGAGTTCGAGCGGATGCTCGTGCGGTCGGGGATCCTGGTGCTCAAGTACTGGTTCTCGGTGTCCTTCGAGGAGCAGCGACGGCGGTTCCAGGCGCGCAACAGGGAGCCGCTCCGCCGGTGGAAGCTGTCCGAGATGGACCTCGCCGAACACGAGCTCTACGTCCGCTACTCGATGGCCAAGGACACGACGTTCCAGTACACCGACATCAAGCAGGCACCGTGGTACGTCGTCCCGTCGGACGACAAGCGGGCGGCACGGCTCAACTGCATCAGCCACCTGCTCAGCCAGTTCGACTACGAGGACGTCGCGCCCGACGTCGTCGATCTCCCGGCGATGAAGGAGATCGCCTACATGCGTCCGCCGATGCACGAGCAGACGTTCGTGCCGCGCGTCTACTGACGAGCTCCGGAGAGGTCGCCGACCTGCTCGGCGTACCAGAGCACTCCCGTGAGGTGCTCGGCGATCTCGCGGAGCGTCCAGTGGTCGCCGCGGGACCGGTCCCACTCGTCCGGTCCGGCTGTCGCCACCCGCAGCGCGAAGGTACGGGCCAGCCGGGGGAGGTGCTGGTGCGCCTCGTCGCGATCGGCCTCGGTGAAGGGCACCAGGTCCGAGTCGAGCGTGAGCAGGCTGCCGTGCCAGCCGTCGGGCTGGGTGTCGACCCCCGCCAGCAGGGCCTCCACCTGCGCGAGGTGGTCGACGAGGTGGTCGGCGATCCGGCGCACGGCCTTGTGCGGTGTGTACACGCGGTCGCCGTCCTCGCTCACGCATGGCCGGCCGTCCCAGTGCAGCCAGGTGTCGACGAGCGCCAGCGAGCGGCGTACCGCCTCCTCGACCGCGGCGCCCGGGTTGTCGGGTGGGTGGTGTGTCTCGGTCATGGGTCGGACGCTAGAGACGCGTCGCTTCGGCGGCACCCGAACCGTGGCCGTCCTAGGCTCGGAAACATGTACGACGTGGACGTCGCCGCCGTGGCCGCACTGCTCGGAAACCCCAGCCGGGCGACGATGCTGGACGCGCTGATGACCGGCCGTGCGCTGACCGCGACCGAGCTGGCCCGGGCCGCGGACGTCAGTCCTGCGACTGCCAGCGAGCACCTCGCCAGGCTCCGCGAGGGGGGACTGGTCGAGGTGGTCTCGCAGGGTCGGCACCGGTACCACCGGCTCGCGTCGCCGGACGTGGGAGCGGCTCTCGAGGCCCTCTCGCACATCGCGCCGGCCAAGCCGGTGACCACACTGCGCCAGTCGAGCCGGGCGCGTTCGCTGGCCGAGGCGCGCTCCTGCTACGACCACCTGGCCGGCCGCAGCGGCGTCACGATCCACGACGGCTTGATCGGGCGTGGGTGGCTGTTGCCGGAGGTTGGCGGGTACGGCCTGTCCGAGGAGGGCACGGAGGGTCTGCTGGGTTGGGGCGTCGACGTCGCGTGGGCCCGGTCGTCGCGACGCCCGTTCGCCCGGCCGTGCCTGGACTGGACCGAACGCCGCGAGCACCTCGCCGGCGCGCTGGCGGCCGCTCTGCTGACCGCACTGGTGGATGGTGCGGAGCCGTGGTTCGTCCGTCGCGCCGACGACCACCGCGGGCTGCGGCTGACGAGCCTGGGCCGGGCTCGCCTGGCCGACCTGGGCTGGGAGCCGGTCGAGAGGTCAGCCTGAACGGCCGGTGGTCGAGGAGCGCGTTCCACGCCCGTCTCGAACCCACCCCATCTGTGCGCAGGGCCCCGACCCGGAGTCCTTCCTCGCTGGCGGCGCGCCTGCGCACGCTCCCAGGCCTTCGTGCCGGAACCCGGCTCATGGCGCGGTGGCGTCCGCCTGTGGTCCCGTGGCTGAGAAGGGTGTCCTACGCGCCAGCTCGGCGAACCCGAACGCGACCAGGGCGGCGACACCGAGCACTGACATCAGCGACCACAGCACGAACGAGACCCCGATGGGCAGACGGCCGTCCTCGGTGGCCGCCTGGGCCACGACGGAACAGATGAAAGCTGTCAGGGCCGCGCTCGCCAGCACCAGGCCCACCCCACGGAATGCCACGCTGATCGGAGGCAGCGGCGGCCGCACCGGTCGGCTGCCGAGCTCGATCGGGGGCAGCCGGGCAGGGCGCCAGGCCACCACCGCCTCGGTCGGGATCGCGCCGTACACGTGCGGATAGGTCTCGTCACCGACCTGCTCCTCGCGCACGGGCACGTCGAGCCGGTCGGTCTCGATCTCCAGCACCACCAGCGGCTCGTCGACCTCGGCGAAGAAGCGGTCCCGCACCACGGGCACCTGGTCGTGGCGGGCGGCGTGGATGAAGCCCTCCTGCTCGAGGGTCCGCCCGTACGTCGAGGTCGTGTAGATGCCCGACTCCTGGGCCTGCTTCCAGTCCTGGAGGGTGGCGATGTGGAAGATCCGCATGGAGGGCATCCTTCCCCAGCCACATGGTTGGGTGGGGGTGTGAGCGACCTGCACTGCCCCGCACGGATCATCGTGGCGCGGCACGGCGAGACCGAGTACGAACGGCCGGAGATGGGCGTCGCGGGCGGCAGCCTGACCGCCCTCGGCCGCACGCAGGCCCGCGCCCTGGGGGAGCGGGTGCTCGGCGAGAAGGTCGCCGGGGTCATCTGCAGCGAGCTCTCGCGGGCCGTCCAGACCGCGGAGATCGCGGCCGCCGTGCTGGGTCTGCCGGTGACGGTGCGCGAGGGGCTCCAGGAGTTCGCGGTCGGTGACTATCTCGGCCGCATGTTCGACCCGGTGTTCTTCGGCAGCGTGCTCGGCTCCTGGCTCAAGGGCGACCTCGAGCCCGGGGTCCCCGGGGGAGAGACCGGTCGACAGGTGGTCGAGCGGGTGATGCCGGTGTTGGACGAGGTCGCCGACCAGTTCCGCGGTGAGACCGTGCTGGTGGTGACCCACGGCGGGGTCATCCTGACGCTGTTCGGGCTGCTCGCTCCCGGGTCGCCCAGTGCGCCCGCTCACGACCAGGACGTTCCGCACGCCGCGTCGTACGTCTTCGAGCGCGACGCGGACGGCTGGCGCGTCGGCTGATTCGCGCCGTCACCCGACCAGGCTGCGCTGGACCATGTCGAGCACGGACTCCAGCAGCGTGTCGCGGACGTCCGGCGTCAGCTGGGACAGCGGTCCGCTGCCGACCAGCTCGGCGAAGCCGTGCACCATCGCCCAGCAGCCGACGTCGGCGCCCTCACGGCGCTCCGGGCTGAGGGCGCCGCAGGCGACCAGCTCGTCGAGCACGGTGTTCAGCACGAGGTAGGGGCCGGTGAGCTCGTCGGTGCCCGTGTGCACGGCCGCCCCCTGCGGTGCGGTGAAGGCGGTCGCGAACAGGCCGGGCTCGGTGAGCGCGAAGGCGACGTAGGCCCGCCCGGTCTCACGTAGCCGGGCGGCGGCGCGGGCGGCGGGTTCGGTCTCGTCGACCGCGGCGATCCGCTCCCGCATGGCCTGCTCGAGGTCGGCGTAGGCCCGGTCGGC
>JAFMQY010000257.1 GCA_017354415.1 Nocardioides sp. | reverse complement strand
GGCCGTCCCGCTCCATCCGGCCGACCAGCTGGGTCATGGCCGGCTGCGTGACCCCGGTCAGCCGGGCCAGCTCGGTGAGCCGCAGTGGACCGGAGCCGTCGAGCCGGCCGAGCACTGCCACGACGGTGGGTGACAGGTCGGCGGACGAGGCGAGCTCCCGCAGGAGGCGCACCAGCCGCTCGAGGGTGAGGGCGAACTCGGTCCCGGTGACGTCGCGCCCCTGAATGCTCATAAGAGCGTTATATCATAAGGTCGTTATGAATCCAAACAAGCAGCGTCACCCAGGCTGCCCAGACGCCTCGACAGGCGTGGCCTTCGCGGGCAGCTCACCAGGTCGTCGGCAGCTGTGACGCCGGGGTGTGGGTCGGCGGGACGCCGTACCGGCGAAGCGCGAAGCCCATGATCTTGGCGAAGACCGGGCCGCCGATCGAGCCGCCGCCACCGCCGTTACGTGGGTTGTGGACGACGACGTACACGGTGAAACGCGGGTTGTCGGCGGGGGCGAAGCCGGCGAACGAGACCGTGAACGTGCCGTCATAGCAGTGGCACGCGGGGTTGACCCGCTGGGCGGTGCCGGTCTTGCCGGCGACGACATACCCGGGCACCTGCGCGTACGGGGCGAGACCGACGTTCGGGTCGACGACGCGCTCCATCATGTGGGTCATCTGGCGGGCCGCCTTCGCGCTGACGACCCGACGCCTGGTCGCGACGTCGGTGCCCACCTCGGTCCCGTCGTTCATCGTGGCGTGGCCGAGGATGAGACTCGGGTCGACGCGTACGCCGCCGTTGGCGATCGTGTTGATCGCGGCCGCCTCCTGCAGCGCGTTGACCGAGATCGACTGGCCGAAGTCGATGCGGTCCTCGTCTGCGGGGTTCCACTGCACCTTCGACGGCAGGATCCCCGACGACTCGCCGGTGATGCCGACGTCGGTCCGCTGCCCGAGCCCGAACTTCACCAGGTAGCGGCGCAGCTGGCCGGGCTTGAACTTGTTGGAGGCGAGCACGGTGCCGATGTTGGACGACTGCGCGATGACACCGGTGAGCGTCAGGTGGATCGTGCCGTGGCCGAACCAGTCGTGGATGTAGCTGTCGCCGCTCTTGTACTGGCTCGGTACGACCAGCCTCGTCCTCGGCGTCACCTTGCCCGCGTCGAGCAGGGCCGAGAGGGTGAGCACCTTCTCCACCGAGCCGGGCTCGTACACGTCCGAGAGCGACGGGATCCCGCGGTCGGACTTCGGCGAGAGGGCCGGGTCGGAGGCGTCGTACGTCGGGAAGTCGGCGAGGCTGAGGACCTCCCCGGTCTTCGAGTCCATGACCACGGCCATGCCGGAGTCGGCGCGGGAGTCCTGCACCGCCTTCATCAGGACGTGCTGGGTGTACCACTGCAGGTCGCTGTCGATCGTCAGCCGGAGGTTCTGGCCGTCGACGGGATCGACGCGGCTGCTCTTGCCGAGCGGGATGCGCGTGTCGTGGGCCGCCTGGTCGACCTCGTACGTCGCCTTGCCGTCCTTGCCGGCGAGGGCGTGGTTGAACGAGCGCTCGAGCCCGGCGAGTGGTCCGTCGGTCCCCATGAAGCCGACGATGTTGGCGGCGACGTCGTGGGCGGGGTACTCGCGCACCGGGTCGCGTTCCGTGGTCAGGCCCTCGTACTTCCTGTTGTCCGCGGCGCGTACGGCGGCCGTGGCGATCGTCGCAGGGACCTTGCGGGCGATGTACTGGAACCTGCTCCCGGGCTTGCGCAGCTTCGCCAGCGTGGCGGCGTAGTCGACGCCGAGCCTGTTCGACAGCAGGGTCGCGAGCTGAGGCGCGTAATGCTTGGTGAGCGACGGGTCGGCAATCACCATCAGCCCGTCGATCGAGTCGGCCAGCGGCCGGCCGCTGCGGTCGAGGATGTCGCCGCGCTCGGCCGGGAGGACCACGTCGACGAGGTTCTCCTTGGCGGCCATCGCGGCGTACGAGTGCGGGTCGAAGCCCTGCAGCTGGACGAGCCGGCCCCCGAACACCGACAGGACCATCGCGATCACGACGAATCCCACCCGAAGGCGCAGATGGGGCTTCCCACGCTTGGTGCCACGCGGTCGGCGCAGCGGGGGTGTACGGCGCACGGCGTCCCCGAATCCCTTACTGATGTGACTGGAGTGACTGGTGTGGTTCTTGTTTACCGTCTGGTACGCCGCCGAGCCGGCCCCTGTGCCCGCGTGTCGGGCATCGACTCATCAGCGATGGACGTGCGCGTGCGTGTTCGCCGGCGCTGCCCTGTGCGCAGTGCCCGGCGTGGTCGGCCTGGTCGGGGTGGTCGGCGTGGTCGGTGCGGTCCGTGCCCGCTCGACGAGGGGCTTCGGCTTCTTCATCCGCGGGTAGAGCGGCGGGGTGAAGTCCCGGGTGGCCGGCTGCGCGTGGCCCTCGACCTTGCCCGTGGGGACGTGGAGCAGGGCCGGCGAGCCCGGAATCACCATGCCGAGGCGCTGGGCCCTGGCGGCGATCGCCTGAGGGTTCTGCATGCCCTGGAGCTGAAGCTGGAGCGTCTGCTCCCGGGCGGCGAGGTTGGTCGCCTCGTCCTGCAGGTTGTTCTCGGAGAAGGCCGCCTGCTGCATCGAGGTGTTGAAGCAGAGCAGTCCGACGACGCCGCCGACGAGGATCACACTCACCAGCAGGACGAATGGCAGCCGCGCCGCCGACGTACGCCGGTGCGGGACGACCGTGAGGCGGGCGCGGCCGAGGGCCGACCCGTCGAGCCATGGTGCGATGCGAGCCCGGACCTGCTGGGCCGGGCCGCCCTGGGCGGCGGTGCTGCTCATCTGTGCTCCTCGGGGAAGGAAGGGGCGGGTGGTTCTAGCGGGCTGGTCTGACTCGTTCGATCGCGCGCAACCGGACGGATGCCGCGCGGGGGTTCTGCTCGGTCTCGGTGGCGTCGGCCCGCTCGGCGCCCCGGGTGACGAGCCGGAAGGCCGGCTCGCGATCGGGCGGGACGAACGGAAGGTCCGGGGGTACGTCGAGGCGGGTCGCGTCGACGAACGTCTGCTTCACGAGGCGGTCCTCCAGTGAGTGGTAGGACTCGACCACCACCCGGCCGCCGACACCGATCGCCTCCAGGGAGGCTGGAAGCGCCCGACGGAGGGCGCCGAGCTCGTCGTTGACCTCCATCCGCAGGGCCTGGAAGGTGCGTTTGGCGGGATGGCCGCCGGTACGTCGGGCCGGAGCCGGGATCTCGGCGTACAGCAGCTCCACCAGTCCCGCACTCGTCCCGAACGGCTCCCGATCCCGCCGCCGCACGATCGCGCGGGCGATCTTGGCCGCGAACCGCTCCTCGCCGTACTCCCTCAGGATCCGGGCGAGCTCCCGCTCCGGGTAGGCGTTGAGGACCTCGGCGGCCGTCGGTCCGGTGGTGGGGTCCATGCGCATGTCGAGCGGCGCGTCCTCGGCGTACGCGAAGCCGCGCTCGCGCTGGTCGAGCTGCATCGAGGAGACCCCGAGGTCGAAGAGGACCGCGTCCACGTGCCGCAACCCCTGGTCGGCGAGCACATCGAGCAGTTCGTCGTACACCGCGTGTACGCCGACCCAGCGCTCTCCGAACGACCTCAGCCGCTCCCCCGCCAGCTCCAGAGCCGTCGGGTCACGGTCGATGCCGATCACCCGGGTGGTCGGGATCCGCTGCAGCACCGCCTCCGTGTGGCCGCCGTGGCCCGTAGTCGCATCGACCATCACCGCGCCGTCGCGCTCGAGCGCCGGGCTCAGCAGCGCCACGACCCGGTCGAGCATGACCGGAAGGTGCTGCTGGTTGACCACCGTTTCGACCCCCATCGACGGCTAGTGGATTCCAGCGCTCACGCTGGGTTCAGATACGCGGGACCCGCAGAACCAGGTCTCATGCCCGCTCCCCGGGTTCTGCCGAACCCTGTGGGGCGGCTCTCCGGAGCCGGGGAAGGTGCCCCGGAACGCCGCGAGAGCGGGACTGAGACCTCGTCCTGCGGATCTTCTCTGTACTTATTGGAACGCTCGCGCTCAGGCCCTAGCGGGCCTTCGTAGGCTTCGCGTTCTAATCGGAACGCTCGCGCTCAGGCCCCATGGGACTTCGTCGGCTTCGCATTCTTAGGCGTCCGCTTGCGTCGACTCGTCGAGCTCGGCGAACTTCGCCTGCGCGGCCGCGGAGTATTCCGCCCACCGGCTCGGCTCCCAGATCTCGACCCGGTCCATCACGCCGATCACCACCACGTCCTTGGTGATGCCGGCATAGGCCCGCAGAGGCGGCGGGATGACGACCCGCCCCTGCTTGTCGGGCTTTCCCTGCTCAGCCCCTGCGAAGAGGACACGTGCGTAGTCACGCGCGCCCCGCGACGTCATCGGCGTCTGCTGGGCCCGGGTCGCCTCCTGCATGAAGACGTCCTCGGGCCACACGACCAGGCAGTTCTCCTGACCCTGTGTCACGACGAGCCCCTCTGCGAGTCGGTCCCGGAACTTGGC
>JAFMQY010000135.1 GCA_017354415.1 Nocardioides sp. | reverse complement strand
CCTGCTCCCACGGCCCGTGCCCGACGTACTGGCCCGTCGTCTGGTCGAAGATCCTGGACTTACGGCGACCGGCCGACGACCACACGCCGATCACCGCGTCCGGCGAGCCGGGGTCGGTCGGCGTGTCGCCATTGCGAGTGACCTCCGAGATCGGCACCTGCAGCACGATCGAGTGCACGTTGAACGCGTTGAGCCCGTCCACCCCGGTGGCATCGGGCATCGGGATCAGGTGCAGGTGGTTGAACGGCCGCAGGGCGCCCAGGTCGAACACGCTGCCGAGGTCGACGTGGAAGGCGTCGCGCCGCTGCCCGCAGAACACCCGCCGCTTCCCGATCTTGCGGACCGCGGCCTTGGCCAGGTCCGGATAGTTCGGCGTACTGCGCGGGCCGATGTTCACCGGCGGGCACGGCAGGTCCTTGGCCAGCGTCTGGATCTTTCCGTTCTCGACCCGGGTCACGGAGTAGAACTGCGGACGGTTCCAGTTCGGGTCCCCGAGGCTGGTGATCGGACCGGTGTTGTAGAGGAACGTCTTCGGGTCCCGCACCTTCGTGTAGAACTGGAAGCGGTAGGCGATGTCCGAGTGGCCCGTCCCCCTGTTGGAGATGTGGATCGCGTAGTTCACCTTCTCGCCGAACTCGTAGAAGTTGGGGCCACCTTCCGGCGCCTGGAACGGGATGTAGTTGGCGATCAGCGTGACCGTGTCCGGCTGGTCGGGGCTGACGAAGGCGTAGACGTCGGTGCTGTCTGCCACCGGGTCCTTGGAGATCTCGGGGGCCTCGCGGTGCGACGACATCTCACTCACCTCCCGCAGCGTTGAGGATCCGGGTCACCAGATCGCGGTCGTGGACGACCACCTCGCGCTCCCCCACCATCAGCGACAGCGTGGGGGACTTGTGGTCCGGGACGTACGCCACGACCGACTCCCGGGCGCTGGACGCCGTGGGCCGGGCCTGGCTGGCCCGCGCGGGGCCCATGGTCAGCCCCACCGTGCCGGCTGCGACGCCCGCCCCGGTCGCGGCCAGGAGCTTCCTTCTACTCGTTTCGCTCATCAGAGCCTCCTGTGTGACGCCGCCTCCTTGTGAGGCAGCCACAGGCGATTCGGAGCGCGTGTGCGAACGGATCGGTGGGAGCTAGACCTCGGCCGGCTCGGGCGCTGAGGAGGCGTCCTGTGTGGCATCGGCGGCCGCCATGACACGCTCCTTGACCCGCGCGAAGATGTCCCCGGCCGCGCTGTCGACCACGGCCACGCCGGCGCCCATGAGGAGCGCCGCAATCGGTGTGGGCACCGATGCTCTGCGCGCCGCGAGGGTGCCGAGCAGCATCAGCGCCGTCCACGAGAGCCCGGACGTGGCGAGCGGAAGAGCCTTCTGTTTCCAGGCCTCGTCGCCCTCGTCGGGAACGACGACGACCATCTGGATGCCGGGCCGGTCGATCGGCCACGCCGCGGCGTACGTCGCCGCGATGACCTCGGCGCGACGAGTCACGCCCGGCACCAGGCAGCCCAGGGCGACGCCGGCACCACGGATCAGCGAACCGGTCCGGACCGACACCGGTCCGATCGACACCGTCATGCGAGCACCTCGGGCTCTGTCTTCTCGCGGACCTCGTCGAGAGTCACGTCGGGGGCGAGCTCGACCAGTTTCAGGCCGTCCTCGGTGACGTCGAGGACGCAGAGGTCGGTGATGATCCGCTGCACGACGCCGCGGCCGGTGTAGGGCAGGTCGCACTCGTCGAGGATCTTCTTCGAGCCGTCCTTGGCGACGTGCTCCATCAGCACGATCACCCGCTTGGCGCCGTGGACCAGGTCCATCGCGCCGCCCATCCCCTTGACCATCTTCCCCGGGATCATCCAGTTGGCGATGTCGCCCTTGCCGCTGACCTGCATCGCGCCCAGGATCGCGGCGTCGATCTTGCCGCCGCGGATCATCCCGAACGACGTGGCCGAGTCGAAGAACGACGCCCCCTTGCGAAGGGTGACCGTCTCCTTGCCGGCGTTGATCAGGTCGGGGTCCTCGTCGCCGTCGTACGGGTAGGCGCCGACGCCGAGGATCCCGTTCTCGCTCTGGAGCACCAGCTCGACGTCATCGGCCACGTAGTTGGGCACGAGGGTCGGCAGACCGATGCCGAGGTTGACGTAGGAGCCGTCGGTCAGCTCCGAGGCCGCGCGCGCGGCCATCTGCTCACGGGTCCAGGCCATGACTCAGTTCCCTCCCCCCGTGTCGACCTTCTCGACAGGCTCGACCGACGGAGTCGAACCGGCGCCGGCGGGAGCGGCCTCCGGCCGCGGGCGCGTCGTCCGCTTCTCGATCCTCTTGTCCTCCGCCTGCTCCGGTGTCAGCGCGACCACACGCTGCACGTAGACGCCCGGGGTGTGGACGTCCTCGGGCTTGATCTCGCCGGGCTCCACGAGGTGCTCGACCTCGGCGATCGTGACCCGGCCGCACATCGCAGCGAGTGGGTTGAAGTTGCGTGCCGACTCCCGGTAGACGAGGTTGCCGTGCCGGTCGCCCATCCAGGCGCGGACCAGCCCGAAGTCGGCGATGATCGCCTCCTCCAGGACGTACTCCCGGCTCTCCCCATCGATCACGAAGTCGCGGGTCTCCTTGGGAGGAGAGCTGACGACCACGTTGCCGTCGGCGTCGTACCGCCACGGCAGTCCGCCCTCGGCGACCTGGGTGCCGCCACCGGTCGCGGTGAAGAACGCCGGGATGCCCGAGCCGCCGGCTCGCATCCGCTCGGCCAGCGTGCCCTGCGGGGTGAGCTCGACCTCGAGCTCGCCGGAGAGGAACTGCCGCGCGAACTCCTTGTTCTCCCCGACGTACGACGAGACCATCCGGCGCAGCCGCCGCTCCATCAGCAGCCGGCCCAGGCCCCACTCGTCGACCCCGCAGTTGTTCGAGACCGCCTCGAGGTCGGTCACGCCTGCCTCCAGCAGCGCCTCGATCAGCACCGTCGGCACCCCGCACAGTCCGAAGCCGCCGACAGCGAGCGTCGCGCCGTCGGAGATGTCGCGGACCGCCTCCGCGGCACTCGCCACGACCTTGTCCATCCCTGCACCTCCTGCGCGCATCCTGCCACGGCGGCGGAGGCGGCCCCGCCGGGCCGGCCGACACCCCCATTAGGCTCGGTCCGTGCCCAGCCGTGACTTCCCCCGCGTGCGCCTGCACGTCGTCACCGGCAAGGGGGGCACCGGGAAGTCCACCGTTGCTGCCGCTCTCGCGCTCGGGCTGGCGTCCGAAGGAAGCAACGTCCTGCTGTGCGAGGTCGAGGGACGCCAGGGCATCGCCCGGATGTTCGACGTCGAGCCGCTGCCGTACGACGAGCGGCGCATCGCCACCGGGCTGCCGGGGCCGGAGGGTGAGCGTGGCGGGGTGGTGCACGCGCTGCACATCGACCCGGAGTCGGCGCTGATGGAGTACCTCGCGATGTACTACAAGCTCGGCCGGGCCGGGAAGGCGCTCGACCGCTTCGGCGTCTTCGAGTTCGCGACCACGATCGCGCCCGGTGTCCGCGACGTGCTCCTGACCGGCAAGGTCTACGAGGCCACCAAGCGGAACTCCCGCCACAAAGGTGCGATCACCTACGACGCGGTCGTGCTCGACGCCCCGCCGACCGGGCGGATCGCACAGTTCCTCGGCGTCAACAACGAGCTCGCCGGGCTGGCCCGGATGGGGCCGATCAAGAGTCAGGCCGACTCGGTCACCAAGCTCTTCCAGTCCGCCAGCACCGCGGTGCACCTGGTGACGGTTCTGGAGGAGATGCCGGTGCAGGAGACCGCCGACGGCATCGCCCAGCTCCGCGAGCACGACCTGCCCGTGGGCGGCGTCGTGGTGAACCAGGTGCGACCGCGTGACCTCGACGACGACGACCTGTCGGCGGTGCGCGCCGGCCAGGTGACCAAGCGCAAGGTGGCCGCGGACCTGTCGCGGGCCGGTCTCACCGGGAGCGGTGAGATGGTCCTGGGACTGCTCGCGGAGGCGCGCGACCACGCCGAGCGCCGCGCCCTCGAGGACACCCAGCGCGCGCTGGTCGAGAAGCTCGAGGTCCCGACGTACGAGCTGCCGCTGCTCGTGAGTGGCATCGACCTCGGGGCGCTCTACGAGCTCGCGGGCCTCCTCCGCGACCAGGGGCTCGCATGAATGCGTCGCCAGAGCGCATCACGGGCACGCCCCAGCACCGGCCGAGCCGGGCCCGGACCCGCGTGGGACCGCGGGCCCTGACCGGCGGCCGGACCCTCGACGTCGACTCCCTGATCGACGACCCGCACACCGGGATCATCGTCTGCTGCGGGTCCGGCGGGGTCGGCAAGACCACCACCTCTGCGGCTCTGGCGCTGCGGGCTGCGGAGCGCGGCCGGAAGGTCGTCGTCCTGACCATCGACCCCGCCCGCCGGCTCGCCCAGTCGATGGGGATCGAGGTGCTCGACAACACGCCACGCCCGGTGTCGGGCGTCTCCCCCCGTTCTGGGAGGGGCGGCAGCCTCGACGCGATGATGCTCGACATGAAGCGCACGTTCGACGAGGTGGTCGAGAGCCAGGCCACCCCGGAGAAGGCGCGGCAGATCCTGCAGAACCCCTTCTACATCGCGCTGTCCAGCTCGTTCGCCGGGACACAGGAGTACATGGCGATGGAGAAGCTCGGGCAGATCCACGCCGACGCCCAGCGCAGCGGCGCCTACGACCTGATCGTGGTGGACACCCCGCCGTCCCGGTCAGCGCTGGACTTCCTGGACGCACCCGAACGGCTCTCGAGCTTCCTGGACGGGCGGTTCATCAAGCTGCTGCTGACGCCGGCCAAGGGACCTGCCCGGCTGATGACCGCGGGGTTCTCGATGGTCACCAACGCGCTGACCCGGATCCTGGGGGCGCAGGTGCTGCGCGACATGCAGACCTTCGTGGCGGCGTTCGACACCCTGTTCGGGGGCTTCCGGCAGCGCGCCCAGAAGACCTTCGAGCTGCTCCAGGCCGACGGTACGGCGTTCCTCGTCGTCGCCGCGCCCGAGCCCGACGCCATGCGCGAGGCGGCGTACTTCGTGGAACGGCTCAGCGAGGACGACATGCCCCTGGCCGGACTCGTGGTCAACCGGGCGAGCCCGGTGCCGCAGGGCGAGGTGTCAGCCGAAGAGGCGATGGCTGCGGTCGCACGGCTGCGCAAGAACGATCCGGACTCGCTCACCGCCGGACTGCTGCGGTTGCACGCGGACCGGGTGCGGATGGTGGAGCGGGAGGCGCGGCTCCGGAGCCGGTTCGAGGCGGCCCACCCGGAGGTCCCCACCGCGGTCGTGCCTGCCCTGGCGGGCGACGTGCACGACCTGGCGGGGCTTCGCCAGATCGGCGCTCTCCTGGCGGGCGAGCGTCCGACCTGAGATCAGCGCGGCTCAGACTCTGACGACCACATCCGGGTGCTGCTCGCGAGCCGCTTCGAGCACGGCCCGCCACGACGCGTTCGGACGCCGGCGAAGGAGGGCCCGGCGCTCGCGCTCGGTCATCCCGCCCCAGACGCCCCACTCGATCTGGTTGTCGAGAGCCTCCGCGAGGCACTCGGTGCGCACCGGGCATCCGCCGCACACCTGCTTGGCCTTGTTCTGCTCCGCTCCCCGGACGAAAAGCTTGTCGGGATGCTGACCCCGGCACGCGGCCTGGGCTGCCCACTCTTGGTTCCACATGATGACGTCCCCACGATCGTCAGCTGACTGATGCTCCCCCATGAAGCCACCCACCCGATTGAATGCTCAGTCGGGGACCAAGGTAAAGAGTCGAGACCGCCCTGGACAGACTCAGATGGTTCGATTCAGGTAGTCCCAACGGGCTAGGGGAAAGTGGTCGGAAATGGGCAGGCCCTGTGGTCGTCACGTACTCTGAACGGCATGTCCGTGCCCCCCGGTGAGCGTCTGCCTGCCTACCGCGTCGCCTCACACCTGGCCGTGATGGCCGTCGTCGCTGCCGTGATGGGTGTGGTCGTGGCGGGCCTGGCGATCCCGTTCGCGGGCGTCCTGGGCATCGGCGCCAAGTCGATTTCGCACACCGTCGAGTCCCTGCCGGCAAAGCTGAAGGCGGAGCCGCTCGCCCAGCAGACCAAGATCCTGGACAACCGCGGGACCACCATCGCGACGCTCTACGACCAGAACCGGATCAACGTCCCGCTCAGCCAGATCTCGCGGAAGATGGTCAAGTCGATCGTGGCGATCGAGGACTACCGCTTCTACCAGCACGGCGCACTCGATCTGAAGGGCACACTGCGCGCCCTGATCACCAACCAGGCCAACAACGGCGTGGTGCAGGGCGGCTCCTCGATCACCCAGCAGATGGTGAAGATGACGCTGCTGGACCAGGCCAAGACCAAGGCCCAGCGACAGGCCGCCACGGCCGACACGTACGCCCGCAAGCTCACCGAGCTGCGCTACGCGATCGCCTTCGAGCAGAACTACTCCAAAGACTGGATCCTGGAGCGTTACCTCAACATCGCCTATTACGGCGACGGCGCCTACGGCGTGCAGGCCGCAGCGCGTCACTACTTCGGCACCAACGCCAAGGACCTCACCTGGCTGCAGGGCGCGACCCTGGCCGGCCTGGTCAAGAACCCGAGCGGCTACGACCCGCTGACCAACCCCGACCGGAGCATCGAGCGCCGCAACGTCGTCCTGGACCGTCTCGCGCAGCTGCACGTGATGTCGCAGCACAAGGCCGACCGGCTCAAGAAGCAGCCACTCGGCCTGCACCCGGTCTCCACGCCCAACGGCTGCGTGAACTCCACCGCGCAGTTCTTCTGTGACTACGTCGTCAGCTACCTCGAGCACGACCGAGCCTTGGGCAAGACCGTGGCCGACCGCAAGAAGCTGCTCTACACCGGCGGTCTGACGATCCACACGACGATCAGCCTGCGCGACCAACGCGCCGCCGACAACTCCGTGCACAAGCACGTCTATGCCAAGGACCAGGCGATCGGCGCCCTGGCGATGGTCGAGCCGGGCACCGGCAACGTCAGGGCGCTGTCCCAGTCCCGCCCGATGGGACGTGACGTCAATGCCGGGCAGACCTTCCTGAACTACACCGTCCCGCACCAGTACGGAGACTCTGCCGGCTTCCAGCCCGGCTCGACGTTCAAGGCGTTCGTGTTGGCCGCTGCGATCCAGCAGGGCATCCCGCTGTCCGAGATGATCCATGCGCCGTCCCAGGTCAACATCCCGATGAGCGAGTACCGCGTCTGCGACGGGCAGCACTTCACCAGCACGGACACCTGGAACGTCCACACGTCCACGATCAGCGGCACGATGAACCTCTACCGGGGCACGCAGGAGTCGGTGAACCCGTTCTTCGCCAAGCTCGAGCTCCAGACGGGACTGTGCGCGCCGTACCACCTGGCGCAGAAGATGGGCATCGGCCTGGACAACCCGGCCACCGAGATGGTCCCGTCCTTCACCCTCGGCGTGGCCTCGGTGAGCCCCCTGGAGATGGCGGATGCCTACGCGACGTTCGCCGCACGCGGCCTGCACTGCGACCCGCGCCCCGTGGTCGCGATCGACGACTCGAACGGCCACCAGCTCAAGGCCTACCCCGAGCAGTGCCAGCAGGTGATCGCGGCGCCCGTCGCCGACGCGGTCAACGACGTGCTGCGTGGTGTCCAGGAGCCGGGCGGCTTCGGTTACGACGCGGGGCTCGGCCTCAGCGTGCCCTCCGCCGGCAAGACCGGCACCACCGACAGGAACATGTCGGTGTGGTTCATGGGCTACACGCCCAGCCTGTGCGCGGCATCGATGATCGCCGGTGCGAACAAGAGTGGGCACTGGATCACCCTGAACGGCCAGACCGTCGGCGGCCAGTACGTCTACGCCGCCCACGGCTCCACCACGGCCGGCCCGATGTGGGGCGACGCCATGCACGTCATCCAGCAGTGGCTGCCCAACACCGACTTCGTGGCCCCGAACGCCAACGAGATCAGGGGCGTCCTGACCACCGTGCCCGACGTCGCCGGACTGCCGTACGACCAGGCGGCCGCGGCGCTCAGGCAGGCCGGGTTCCACGTGGCTGACGGCGGCTACGTCAACTCCTCGTACGCCGCCGACACGGTCGCCTACACCAGCCCATCAGGCGGCTCACAGGCCGGCAGTGGGACGACGATCCTGATCTACCGCTCCGACGGCACGCCGTTCGTGCCGCCGCAGAAGCACCACCACAACGGTCCCGGGCCCAGCCCCGGCCCTGGCCCCGGTCCCGGCGGCAACAAGCCCGGCGGTAACCACAAGCCCGGCGGCGGCAACACCAAGCCCGGCGGTGGCCACTGACCCGGGGCGGTATCGATCACCCCAGCTGTCGGCGTACCTCCGCGGCCACGGCGGCACCGTCGGCGCGGCCCCGGACCTGCGGCTGGACGATGCCCATCACCTTGCCCATGGCGCGCATGCCCTCGCCGGCCGCGCCGGTCTGCTGGATCGCCGCGGTGACGAGCTCGGCGATCGCGGCCGGGTCGAGCTGCTCGGGCAGGTAGTCGGCGATCACCGCGGCCTCGGCCGTCTCCTTGTCAGCGAGCTCCGGGCGCCCCGCGTCCGCGAACGCCGAAGCTGCCTCACGCCGCTTCTTGGCCTCGGTGGCGAGCACCCCGACGACGTCGTCGTCGCTCAGCTCCCGCGCCTCCTTGCCGGCCACTTCGGCGTTGGTGATCGCCGAGAGCACCATCCGCAGCGTCGAGGAGCGCAGCTCATCGCGCGCCTTGATCGAGGCGGTCAGGTCGCTGCGGAGCCGGTCCTTGAGAGCGCTCATGCCAGCAATTGTGCCGCTGTGTGGCAGCCTTGCCGCGTGACCCGCGCGCCATTCCTGCTCCGCACGCTCGGTGCCGGTGCTGCCGTCGGCCTCGGTGTCACGGCGTACGCCGTGTGGGAGGCGCGGGCGTTCACGCTCCGATCGGTGACGATGCCGGTCCTGCCGCACGGCGCCACCCCGTTGCGGGTGCTCCACCTGAGCGACCTGCACGTGACGCCCGGCCAGTCTCGCAAGCGGGAGTGGATCCGGTCACTGGCCGACCTCGAGCCGGACCTGGTGGTCAACACCGGCGACAACCTCGCCCACCTCGAGGCACTCCCGGTGGTGTTGGAGGCGCTGGGACCGCTGCTCGACGTGCCCGGGGTCTTCGTACGCGGGTCCAACGACTACTACGCGCCGACCCTGCGCAACCCGGCGAGGTACCTGCTGCCCGACGACGGCAGCCGCAACACCCATACCGCCAAGCTCCCCTGGCGCGAGATGTCTGACGCGTTCAGCGCCTCCGGGTGGCGGGACCTGAGCAACCGGCGCACCCTCTCGACGGTCGGCGACCTGACCTTTGCCTGGGCGGGCGTCGACGACCCGCACCTGGAGTACGACGACCTCGACGCCGTTGCCGGCCCGGCGGACCCGCGGGCGGACGTCCGCGTCGCCGTCACGCACGCGCCGTACCTCCGGGTGCTCGACCAGTTCGCCGCCGACGGCTATGACGCGGTCTTCGCCGGCCACACGCACGGCGGCCAGGTCTGCGCGCCGCTGTACGGCGCGCTGGTCACCAACTGCGACCTCGAACCGGCCCGTGCCAGGGGTCTGCACCGACATCCGGCTCACGCCGGACCGGGCGAACCGGGGTCGTCCTGGCTGCACGTCTCGGCCGGTCTGGGCACCTCGCCGTACGCACCGTTCCGGGTCGCCTGCAGGCCCGAAGCGACCCTGCTGACCCTCACCCCGGTGGACTGACCGCGCCCCGGGCCGGGATTCGGACGGCCTGCGGCCCTCCGGTATGCTCGCCGGTGCTTGTCGCCCCCGTGCACCTGGTGAGCTGGGCCGGTGCGGCAATCGGGCTGTGGCGCAGTTTGGTAGCGCGCCTCGTTCGGGACGAGGAGGCCGCAGGTTCAAATCCTGTCAGCCCGACACTGTGGTCTCTGCAGGAGATACGCGGCAGCCGAGCCCATGTTCGTGGGTTCGGCTGTTGGCATTTTCGGGCTCGACCCGTTCCGGTCGGGATACCCGGTGAACCGGGGATCCCTGCACTTCTCGGGTGTTGCAACACCTGAGGAGCGACAGGAGTGCCCCCGGCGTGTTCCGCGTGTGGCGTGAGTGACGGTACGACGGGCACGCCGCCGCTGGAGCACGATGGCCCCGTGACCGAGCGCCGGGACCTCCGCGCCGACTGCAGCCGGTGCTTCGCCCTGTGCTGCGTGGCACCGGCGTTCGCGCGGTCGTCCGACTTCGCGATCGACAAGCCTGCCGGGGTGCCGTGCCCCCACCTCGCCGAGGACCATCGGTGCACGATCCACGACCGGCTCCGGCCGGCCGGCTTCGCGGGATGCGCGGCCTATGACTGCTTCGGCGCCGGGCAGCGGCTCGCGCAGGGGACGTTCGGCGGGCGCGACTGGCGCGAGCACCACGACGTGGCGGCTCCCATGCTGGCCGCCCTGCCGCTGATGCGGGGCCTCCATGAGCTGCTCTGGTACCTCCTCGAGGCGGCCGCATGGCGTGAGAGCGCCCCGCTGCGGCCGCAGCTCGAGCGCACGCAGACGCACATCGAGGAGGCGGCCGCCTCGGACCCGGCGACGCTGGCCACACAGGATCTCGACGGCTTCCGGGCCGAGGCGGCGCCCCTGCTCCGTGAGGCCAGCCGACTCGCCCGCGCGGATCGTCCCGGCCCGGACCACAGCGACGCCGACCTGTCCGGCCATGACCTGCACGGAGCCGATCTCCGCCGAGCGGACCTGCGCGGAGCCCTGCTGCTCGGTGCCGACCTGAGAGACGCCGATCTCACCCGAGCGGACCTGCTCGGCGCGGACGTCCGCGGCGCCGACCTGCGTGGTGCACGGCTGGCCGAGGCGCTGTACGTCACCCGGGCCCAGCTGGCCGGCGCCCGTGGAGACCGGCGGACCACGCTGCCGCGGGACCTGGAGCACCCCGCGCACTGGTGAGCGAGAGCGAGCGAC
>JAFMQY010000256.1 GCA_017354415.1 Nocardioides sp. | reverse complement strand
TCGGCACCACAGATCCCCCTGTGGCAGACAGGTGCGCGAAAGGCAGGCTTCGATGACCAAGATCAGTCTCACCGTCGACGGGGCGCAGGTCTCCGACGACGTCGAGCCGCGGATGCTGCTTGTGCAGTACCTCCGCGAGAAGCTCGGGAAGACCGGCACCGTGATCGGCTGCGACACCAGCAACTGCGGCGCCTGCACCGTCCACCTGGACGGGCACAGCGTGAAGAGCTGCAACGTGCTCGCGGTCCAGGCCGACGGGCACGAGGTGACGACCATCGAGGGCCTCGCTCAGGACGGTCAGCTCCATCCCGTGCAGGAGGCGTTCCGCGAGTGCCACGGCCTCCAGTGCGGGTTCTGCACGCCGGGGATGATCATGCAGTCGGTGGACCTGCTCAACGAGAACCCCCATCCCACCGAGGAGGAGGTGCGGCTCGGGCTGGAGGGCAACCTCTGTCGCTGCACCGGTTACCACAACATCGTCCGGAGCGTCCTGTACGCCGCCGAGCACGCCGGCGCGGCCGCGCCCGCCGGTGAGACGGCAGGTGTCCAGTGACCGCCACCGCCGAGCGCCCGGCGACCGAGATCGGCAAGGACCGTCGCCGCAAGGAGGACCAGCGGCTGATCACCGGCCGAACCCGCTGGACCGACAACATCACCCTTCCGGGGATGCTGCACCTCGCCATGGTGCGCAGCCCGTTCGCGCACGCCAAGATCGTCAGCATCGACACGTCCGCCGCCAAGAGCGCGGCGAACGTCGTCGCCGTCTACACCGGGAAGGACCTCGGTGAGGAGCAGGGCGTCAACGCCAACGCCTGGCCGCTCACGCTGGACCAGGTCACGCCGAACCACCAGCCGATGCCGGCCGCGGAGGTCGCCTTCGCCGGTGAGATCGTCGCGTGTGTCGTCGCCCGCAGCGCGGCCGAGGCACGGGACGCCGCCGAGCTCGTCGACGTGGAGTACGACGAGCTGCCGGCCGCGCTCGATCTCAAGGAAGCCGCCGACGACAAGGTGCTCGCGCACACCGACCTCGCCACCAACAAGACCGCGTTCTGGCAGCTCGACTCGGCAGGGCAGGGCACCGGCCGCGCGATCGACGAGGTGATCGACGAGGCACGTGCCGACGGGATCGTGATCGAGCGTGAGTTCCGCCAGCAGCGGCTGATCCCGGCCTTCATGGAGCCGCGGTCGACGGTGGTGGATCCCACCGGGGAGCAGATCACGATGTGGTCGGCGACCCAGATTCCACACATCCTGCGGTTCCTCCTCGCCGCCACGACCGGCGTACCGGAGTCGAAGATCCGCGTGATCGCCCCCGATGTGGGCGGCGGATTCGGTGGCAAGCTCCAGTCCACCCCCGAGGAGTGGGTCACCTGGTTCGTGGCCCGTCGGCTGGGCAAGCCGTGCAAGTACACCGAGACCCGGTCGGAGTCGCTGATGTCGGGCCACCACGGCCGTGACCAGTGGCAGAAGCTGACCCTGGCCGCGACCAAGGAGGGTCGGGTCACCGGGCTCAAGGTCGACCTGCTGGCCGACCTCGGCGCCTACGTCGCCCTCGTCGGCGGCGGCGTCCCGGTGCTGGGCGCTTGGATGTTCAACGCGATCTACAAGTGGGACGCCTACCAGTTCAACGTCACCCCGGTGCTCACCAACAAGGTCTGGGTGGACGCCTACCGTGGTGCCGGCCGCCCGGAGGCGACGTTCGGCGTCGAGCGGATGATGGACGAGCTCGCGGTCGAGCTCGGCAAGGACCCGCTCGAGGTCCGCGAGATGAACTGGATCAAGCACGACGAGTTCCCGTTCACCACCGTCGCGGGGATGACCTACGACTCCGGCAACTATGAGGCCGCCACCGCCAAGGCCAAGGAGATGTTCGGGTACGACGCGCTGCGCGAGGAGCAGCGGGCTCGCCGTGAGTCGAAGGACAAGGTCCAGCTCGGCATCGGCATCTCGACGTTCACCGAGATGTGCGGGCTGGCGCCGAGCCGGGTGCTCGGTTCCCTCAACTACGGCGCCGGCGGCTGGGAGCACGCCAGCGTGCGGATGCTGGCGACCGGCAAGGTCGAGGTGATCACCGGCGCCAGCGCGCACGGCCAGGGTCACGAGACGGCGTTCAGCCAGATCGTTGCCGACCGTCTGGGCGTGCCGTTCGAGGACGTCGAGATTCTGCACGGGGACACCCAGATCGCCCACAAGGGCATGGACACGTACGGCTCGCGGTCGCTCGTGATCGGTGGCGAGGCGCTCGTGCTCGCGGCCGACAAGGTGATCGCGAAGGCGAAGCCGATCGCGGCCCACCTCCTCGAGGCCAACGTCGACGACCTGGAGTTCTCGGCCGGCCGGTTCACCGTCAAGGGCACCGACCAGGGGACCTCGATCGCCGACGTGGCGCTCGCGACGTTCGCCTCGCACAACTACCCGGAGGGCGTTGAGCCGGGCATCGACGCGGAGGCGACGTACGACCCGGTCAACTTCTCCTTCCCGCACGGCACCCATCTGTGCGCGATGGAGGTCGACACCGAGACCGGAGAGACGACGATGCGCAAGTACGTCGCTGTCGACGACGTCGGGAACATCATCAACCCCCTGATCGTGGACGGTCAGACGCACGGCGGCCTGGTGCAGGGCATTGCGCAGGCGCTCTGGGAGGAGGCGGTGTACGACGACTCCGGCACGTTGGTGAGCGGATCGCTCGTGGACTACCTGCTGCCGACGGCCGCGGACACGATCTCGTTCGAGGTCGAACACACCACGAGCCCGTCGACCACGAACACGCTCGGCACCAAGGGCGTGGGGGAGGCCGGGACGATCGCGTCGACGCCGGCCGTGGTCAACGCGATCCTCGACGCTGTCCGGCATCTGGGGGTCGAGGACATCATGATGCCGTGTAGTCCGGCACGGGTCTGGAACGCGATCCACACCGCGGCTGCCAAGGGCAGCAGCACGGAGGGTGCGGCGATGCCCCACTTCGACGCCGCAGAACCCGGTCAGTCCACCACCCATCGAGAATCCCCGTCCGTCGGAACGTCAGGACAAGCGGAAGGAGCGGGCCAGTGATCCCCGCGAAGTTCGACTACGTGGCGCCGACGAGCATCGAGGAGGCGCTCAGCGCGCTGACCGAGCACGGCGACGACGCCAAGATCATGGCCGGTGGCCAGAGTCTCCTGCCGGTGCTCCGGATGCGGCTCAACGCCCCGGAGATGGTCATCGACATCGGCCGCATCGACAGCCTCCGCGGCGTGCGCGAGGACGCCGACGCACTGGTCATCGGGGCGCTGACGACGCACTCGGAGATGGTGACGAACGACCTGGTGCGCCAGCACGCACTGCTGCTGTCCAAAGCGGCCGCCGAGGTGGCGGACAGCCAGGTCCGGCACCGTGGCACCTTCGGGGGATCGTGCGCCCATGCCGACCCGGCGGGTGACATGGGGTGCGCCGCGCTGGCGATGGAAGCGGAGTTCGTGATCGCCGGGCCGGGCGGGACACGCTCGGTGCCGGCGGCGGAGTTCTTCGTCGACCTGTTCGAGACCGCGATCGGCGAGGACGAGATCCTCACCGAGATCCGCGTGCCGAAGAAGACCGGGTGGGGCGCCCACTACGAGAAGTTCGTGCGCGTGGCTCACCAATGGCCGATCGTTGCGGTCGCGGCGACGGTCAGGGCCGACGGCGGCACGATCAGCGAGGCCCGCGTCGCGCTCACGAACATGGGCTCGACCCCCGTCCGTGCCTCGGCGACCGAGAGCGCCCTGGCCGGCGCTGCCGCCACCGAGGACGGCGTACGGCCCGCTGCGGACCAGGCGGCCGAGGGCACCAACCCGCCCAGCGACCTGAACGGCGACGCCGACTACCGCAGGCACCTCGCCACCGTGCTCACCAGGCGTGCGGTGCTGAAGGCCGCCGGGGCGTAGCCCGTCCGCACCCTGCGACCCGCCCTCGGGGCCAGCCCGCCCCGGGGCGTAGGTTCGTGCCCGAGCACCACCACGAGGAGGCATCACCTGTATGGATCTCGAGCACTCGTTCACCGTTCCGGTGGGGGTCGACGAGGCGTGGGCCCACTTCCAGGACATCGCGTCTGTCGCAGAGTGCTTCCCAGGAGCGCAGGTGACGGACCACGAGGGCGACACGTTCCACGGGTCGGTGAAGGTCAAGCTCGGACCGATCGCCCTGCTCTACAACGGCAGCGGCACGTTCACCGAGAAGGACGACACCACCCACCGGTTCGTCGTGGACGCGAGAGGCAAGGACAAGCGGGGCAACGGCACCGCGGGCGCCACGGTCACGCTCTCGATGGAGGGCAACGGCGACTCCACCGACGTCAAGGTGCACACCGACCTGTCCATCACCGGGAAGCCGGCACAGTTCGGACGCGGCGTCATGCAGGACGTCTCGGACAAGCTGCTCGGCCAGTTCGTGGCATGCCTCGAACAGCGCCTGGGCGACGGTGCGGCAACGGCGGCCGCGCCCGCGGCGGCCGCGCCCGCGGCG
>JAFMQY010000134.1 GCA_017354415.1 Nocardioides sp. | reverse complement strand
GTCGTCCATGTCCGAGAGGTTCATGATCACCGGCACACCGTCACGGAAGTTCTCTCCCACGGTGCGCGCCTCGTTGTAGGTCCTCGGGTGCAGCGTGGTGATCCGCGACAGCTCCGCGAGACCGACGGCAGCCGGTGCGGGCGGCGTACGGCGCCGCTCGGAGAGGTCGGCGACGGGCGCGGGCTGGGCCGGCGCCGGCGTACGCCGGACCGGTTGCTGGCGCTGGGCCTCCGGCTCGGCGTGGCCCTGCTCGTCGTACTCGTCGTCGTACAGGCCGGTGTCCTCGAGCAGGCCGAGGTACTCGCCGATCTTGCGCATCGCGCCGCTCATGGATCCATTCCTCCGGTTCCGGTGCCCCCGCTCCGGCAGGGACCCTGTCGTGGTTGTGACGCTACTTGATGGAAGGACGCGGGCCGAGGATTGCCGAGCCGACACGCACGTGTGTCGCCCCCGCCCCGATCGCCGCCTCGAAGTCGTTGCTCATCCCTGCCGACAGCCAGGACGCATCGGGCCACTGCGCCACGAAGCTCCGGTGGATGCCTCGCAGCCGCTCGAACGCCGATCCGGGGTCCTCCTCCAGCGGCGCGATCGCCATCAGCCCGCGCAGACGCAGCATCCTCGCGGACTCGACCGCGTCCGCGAGGGCCGGCAGGTCGTCGACCTCGGCCCCCGACCGACCTGCGCGGCCGGGCGGGTCGAGACTCACCTGGAGCAGCACGTCGACCGGGTGCGAACGCTGATGAGCCCCACGGTTGAGGGCGTTCACGAGCTTCACCCGGTCCACGGACTCCACCACGTCCGCATAGGAGCCGATGGCCGCGGCCTTGTTGCTCTGGAGACCTCCGATGAAGTGCCAGCGCAGGCCGAGGTCGATGCACTCGGCCATCTTGTCGGCGGCCTCGGGATGACGGTTCTCCCCGATGTCGGTGACATCGAGCTCGGCGAGCAGGCGGACGTCGGAGGGCGGGAAGAACTTGGTCACCACGACCAGAGTCACGGCGGCCGGGTCGCGCCCGGCGGCGTCGGCTGCGGTCGCGATGCGGCGGCGTACGTCGTCGAGACCGGCCGAGATCTGGTCGCGGCGGCCCTCCGGCGTGGGGTTCACCGTGTCCTCCGGATCAGTCCGGCCTGCCGACCGGACAGCTTGCCCTCGCGACGGTAGGAGAAGAGGTCTGGCGACTCCATCGTGCACGTCGAGACATCGACCACGGAGACCTTCTCGCGCTCGAGCTGGGCGCGCACCCCGGCGCCGACGTCGAGCGAGGGCGTACCCCACGACGTGGTGGCGAAGGTGGCGGGCTCGACGTCCGCGACGGCGTCCTGCATGTCCTGCGGCACCTCGTAGCAGCGGCCGCACACGTGCGGGCCGACCCACGCCGTGATCGTGACCGCGCCCAACTCGCGCATCGCCGCCACCGTGGCCGGGACGATGCCCGCGACGATGCCGGGGCGACCGCAGTGGCAGGCACCGATGACGCCGGCCTCCGCGTCGGCGAACAGCACCGGCACACAGTCCGCGGCCCGGACGCTCAGGGTGACGGCGGGCTCGGCGGTGACCAGGCCGTCGCCGATCCCGTGCAGGTGGCCGTGGACGTCATGGCGCGGCCCGCCGGCTCCGACGAGTACGACGTCACCGCCGTGCACCTGGCCGAGCTCAGCGAGCCGCTCGACTCCGTCGCCGGGAGCGAAGTCGTCCATGAGGAGCCGGTGGTTCTCCGCCATCGCATCCGGGTCGTCGCCTCCGGACCAGCCGAGGTTGAGCGAGTCGAAGGGCACGCCACTGACCCCGCCGTGCCGGTCGGTGAAGGCCAGCTCGACGGGGCCGTGGGTGAGGCGCGCGGCGTACACCTCCCTACTTCAGGAAGTCGGGGACGTCCAGGTCGTCGTCGTCGAACTCCATCTGCGGCCGCGGTGGGCGCTGCGGGCGCTGTGGCGGTCGGGCAGCGGTGGTGACGGCCTCCCGCTCGGCCGGCTCCTGCGCCCGGGGCTCGGCCACCGCCTTCTTCGCGGCCAGCGCTTGGGCGGCTGCGCGGGTCTGCTCCTGGGTCTGCTGGGTCTGGGTACGACGCAGGCCCGACTCGTGCTCGCGACGCTTGGGCATCCCTCCGTCGAAGCCTGCCGCGATCACCGTGACCCGGACCTCGTCGCCGAGCGCGTCGTCGATGGTGGCGCCGAAGATGATGTTCGCCTCTGGGTGGGCGGCCTGCGACACCAGCGCCGCGGCCTCGTTGATCTCGAACAGGCCGAGGTCGGAGCCGCCGGCGATCGAGAGCAGCACGCCGTGCGCCCCGTCGATGCTCGCCTCGAGCAGCGGGCTGGACACCGCCATCTCGGCCGCGGACACGGACCGATCGTCGCCGCGGGCCGAGCCGATGCCCATCAGCGCCGATCCGGCGTTGGCCATCACCGACTTCACGTCGGCGAAGTCGAGGTTGATCAGGCCGGGCGTGGTGATCAGGTCGGTGATGCCACTGACGCCTTGGAGCAGCACCTGGTCGGCCTGCTTGAACGCATCGAGGACGCTGACGTTGCGGTCGCTGATCGACAGCAGCCGGTCGTTGGGGATCACGATCAGGGTGTCGACCTCTTCGCGGAGGATGGCGATGCCCTCCTCCGCGGAGTTCGCCCGGCGGCGTCCCTCGAACGCGAACGGGCGGGTGACGACGCCGATGGTCAGGGCCCCCAGGCTGCGGGCGATCCGGGCCACGACCGGGGCACCGCCGGTGCCGGTGCCGCCGCCCTCGCCCGCGGTCACGAAGACCATGTCGGCGCCCTTGAGCACCTCCTCGATCTCGTCGGAGTGGTCCTCGGCGGCCTTCTGGCCGACCTCGGGGTTGGCGCCGGCACCCAGGCCACGGGTGAGCTCACGTCCGATGTCGAGCTTCACGTCCGCGTCGCTCATCAGGAGCGCCTGGGCGTCGGTGTTGATCGCGATGAACTCGACGCCCTTCAGGCCCACCTCGATCATCCGGTTGACGGCGTTCACGCCACCGCCCCCGATACCGACCACCTTGATGATGGCCAGGTAGTTCTGCGCTGCTGCCACGGTTCAAGCCTCCGGTGATCGGCCCGGCCGGTCGGCCGGACGAAACGCTGTCCTCACCCGCAGGGCGGGCGACTGTCGGTGGGGAAGTCACGAGGCTTCCCGAAAAACCGTAACCCTGAAGTGGAGGGTTATAGTTATGTCAACCTCGTGTTGCCGAAAAGACTAGGCATCCGTCTGCACGTGGCGGCGCAGACACGCCGCTGACCGACATGTTGAGTTGGCCCTCGCGGTGCGTTCAGTTGGCCCTCGTGGTGCGTTCAGTTGGCCCTTGGGGCGTGTCGAGATGGCTTTGGGGTCGCGCGCGGGACCCGGAGGGCCAACTCAACAGGCCCGGAGGGCCAACTCAACAGGCCCGGAGGGCCAACTCAACAGGCCCGGAGGGCCAACTCAACAGGCCCGGAGGGCCAACTCAACAGGCCCGGAGGGCCAACTCAACGGGAGGTGACCGGCTGGCCCGGCACGCTCACGTCGTACACGTGGGCGGGGTGGGGAAGCAGCTGTGCCAGCACCTCGGCCTTGAGGGCGGACTGGCCGTCGCTCCCCCAGATCACGGTTGCACCGCTCCGCATCGCCAGCAAGATCTCGTCGAGACCGCGCACCTCGACGTGGTCGACCCGGGCGGCGAGGTCGGGCGGGAGCGCCGCGATCACCCGGGCCGCCTGGGCCAGGGCACCGCCGTCGACACCGGACGCCGACACGACGCGCGGCATCCCGGCCGGTGGCCGGAGGAAGTCTCGGAACAGCACGCCGTCGGCGTCCATCGCGTGGTAGCGCCCACTGATCTCGACGACCGCCACCGGCGTGCGCTCGGTGATCGTGATCAGGACGCCGTCGGGCCAGTCACGCGACACATCCACGCGCTCCACCGGTGCCAGGGCACCGATCCGCGCCCGGATCGCCTCCACGTCCAGCTCCGCGAGGTGGGCGCCCACGGGCACCTGAGCGGCGGCGAGGACCTGGTGCCGCGACAGCAGCGACTCCCCACGCACGTCGACGTGCTTGACGGTGAGCACCGAACTGAAGAACACCAGGTAGATCGCGGCGACCGTGAGGACGACGAGCAGCACCGATCCGATCACGTAGCGCCAGACCAGCCACCGGCGCAGCCACTGGCGGCGCGCGAACCGCCGCCGGGACCGGGCCGCCGGGTCCGGCCGCTCACTGCCCCGGAGGGGGTTGCGCGGCAGCGTGATCACGGGCACGACCTATCCCTCCAGCAGGGCCAGCACAAGAGGTCCGACGTCGGTGACGCTACCCGCGCCGAGGGTCAGAACCAGGTCACCGGGCCGGGCGAGCCGCACGAGTTCTGCGGGCGCGTCGCCCAGGTCGGCCACGAAGTGCACGCGCTCCTCGGGCAGCGGTACGGCGTCTGCCACCAGCCGCCCGGTCACCTCCGGGTCGGGCTCCTCCCGGGCGACGTACACGTCGAGGACCACGACCTCGTCGGCCTCCCCGAGCGCCTCGCCCATCGCTTTGCCGAAGAGCCGGGTGCGGGACACGAGGTGGGGCTGGTAGGCCACGACGAGCCGGCCGCCCCCGGCCAGGGTGCGAGCCGCCTGCAGGTCGCCGGCGATCTCGGCCGGGTGGTGGGCGTAGGAGTCGTAGACCCGCACTCCCCCGGACTCGCCCTTGCGCTCCATCCGGCGTCCCGTGCCGGTGTAGGCAACGATGCCCTCGACGAGGTCGGCGAAGCGGTGGCCCAGGCAGAGGCCCGTCACGATCGCACCGGCGGCGTCCAGCACGTAGTGCCGGCCGGGCACCTGCACCGTCACCCGAGGACCGGCGACACCCGACTCGGCCGAGGCCAGCGCGAACGTCGACGACGAGCCGGAGGTGTCGAGGTCGATCACCCGCCAGTCGTTCTCGGGCCCGAGCCCGACTGAGAGCGCCTCGAGGTCGCGCTGCCGCGCCGGCGCGAGAAGGGCGCGCGCGCCGGGGTCGTCGCCGCAGACGACCAGTGAGCCGCCGGGCGCGATCGTGCCCACGAACTCCGCGAACGCCTCGTGGTAGGCCGCCTCGCTCCCCCACACATCGAGGTGGTCGGCATCGACGTTCGTGACCAAGGCGGCATCCGGCTGGTAGACGAGGAAGGCGCCGTCGCTCTCGTCGGCCTCGGCCACGAACAGGTCGCCGGCGCCGGCGTCGGCGTTGCGGCCGGTCGCGGCGAGGACACCGCCGATCGCGTACGTCGGGTCGGCGCCCGCCGCGCGCAGCGCCATCGTGAGCATCGAGGTCGTGGTCGTCTTGCCGTGGGTGCCGGCGACGGCCACGACCTGATGACCCGCCATCACCGACTTCAGCCCCGCCGATCGCGGCAGCAGGCGCAGCCCACGGGCCCGTCCCTCCACCACTTCGGGGTTGTCCTCGTGCGCTGCCGTGGTGACCACGAGGGTGTCGGCCCCGCCGACGTGGGCGGCGTCGTACTCCAGGTGCACGGGTACGCCGAGCTCCCGCAGCGCGGGCAGGAACGGAGTGTCGTGGTCGTCGCTCCCGGTGACCGGGACCCCCTGCTGCGCCATGATCCGCGCGATCGCGGACAGCCCGGCACCTCCGATGCCCACGAAGTGGACGCGGCCGAGCTCGGACGCCGGCGGGATCTCCTCGGGGACCGGCAGTCTCACCCTTGACCCCCGGCGGCGAGGATCATCCGAGCCAGCTTCTCGTCGGCGTCGAGCGGGATGAGTCCGGAAGCTGCGGCCCCCATGGCGTCGAGCCGCTCCCGGTCGGTGAGCAGGGGTACGACGTGCGCGGCGACCCATTGCGGGGTGAGGTCGCCGTCGTCGACCATCAGCCCGCCCCCGGCCTCGATCACCGCCCGCGCGTTGAGCGCCTGCTCGCCGTTGCCGATCGGCAGCGGCACGAAGACCGCGGGGAGCCCGACGCCCGACACCTCGGTGACGGTGTTGGAGCCGGAGCGGCAGAGCACGGCATCTGCGGCCGAGTAGGCGAGGTCCATCCGGTCGACGTACCCGAGCGTGACGTAGGGGACGCCGGTCTCGGGCACGGTCACCTGGTGCGACGGCCCGGTCACGTGCAGCACCTGGACCCCGGCCTCGCCGAACGCCTCGGCCGCCCCGGACACGGCGCGGTTGATCGACGCCGCTCCCTGGGACCCGCCGGTCACCAGCAGGACCGGGAGCCCGGGTCGGAGACCATACGTGGCCAGCGCCTCGTCCCGCAGAGCGGCGCGGTCCAGGGTGGCGATCATCCTGCGGATCGGGAGCCCGATGTACGTCGCGTGCGGCAGGTCGGTGTCCGGGAAGCTGGTCGCAACGGCGTGGGTGAAGCGGGCACCCAGCTTGTTGGCGATGCCCGGGATCGTGTTGCCTTCGTGGACGACGAGGGGCACGCGCCGCCTCCGTGCGGCCAGATACGCCGGGACCGACACGAAACCGCCGAAGCCGCAGACCACGTCTGGCCGGATCCGGTCGACCACCTCGAGGGCGGCGCGACGTGCCGCGCTGAGTCGCCCGGGGAGGCGCACCAGGTCGGCGTTGGGACGTCGCGGCAGCGGCACGCTGGGCACGAACTCCAGCGGGTACCCCGCCGCCGGGATGATCCGCGCCTCGATCCGCTCACGGGTGCCGAGGCAGGTGATCTCGACGCCGGGCTGCACCCGTTGCAGGGCATCGGCGGTGGCGAGCAACGGGGAGGTGTGGCCGGCCGAGCCCCCTCCCGCGAGCAGCACTCTCACGCGTCGGGCCTCACAGTCCCCGGCCGAGGACCTTGCCGGCGGTCACCCCGCTGTTGCGAGCCTTGCGCCGCTGGGCCAGTGCGCGCGCGGCCTCCGGCTCGCGGCGCGCGAAGCCGACCAGCATGCCGAGGGCCACCAGCGAAGGCACCAGCGCCGAACCGCCGTAGGACACCAGCGGCAGCGGGATGCCGATCACCGGGAGCACCGCCAGGACCATCCCCACGTTGATCATCATCTGCCCGATGATCCACACCACGATCCCGAAGGTCATGTAGCGGACGAACGGGTCCTTGGTACGACGTGCCACCCGGATGGCGGCGTAGGCGATGGTGAGGAACAGCCCGATCACCAGCAGGGTGCCGACCAGGCCGAGCTCCTCGCCGAGCACGGCGAAGATGAAGTCGGTGTGCGCCTCGGGCAGGTTGCCCCACTTCTGCTGGCTCGCCCCGATCCCCTGGCCGAACAGCCCCCCTGTCGACAGCGCGAACAGGCCGTGCGCGGGCTGCCAGCCGGTGCTGTTGTAGTCGCGCATGGGGTCGGTGAACGTGGTGATGCGGGTGAGGCGTTCGGGGTTGGTCGCGGCGAGCGCTCCGGCGAACACCGAGATCACCAGGAACGACAGGGCGAAGAACCGGGCCGGTGCCCCGACCACCCAGAGCATGCCGAGCAGGATCGCGAAGAGCACGAGCGCGGTGCCGAGGTCGTGGCCGAAGATCACCAGCCCGGTCGCGAGCAGCATGCCGGGCACCACCGGCATCATGATCTGGTGCAGGTTGTCCAGCCTGCGGTCCTTGTTGGCATACACGTGGGCGGCCCACAGCACCAGCGCCAGCTTGGCGATCTCGGAGGGCTGGATCTGGATCGGGCCGAAGGTCAGCCAGTTGGTGTTGCCGTTGACGGTGACGCCGAACATCGAGGTGAGCAGCAGCAGGCCGAGCGACGCGAAGTACCCCGGCCAGGCGAGCCTGCGTACCCACCGCTGTGGCAGGTGACCCGCGACCCACGCGCACGGCAGGCCGATCGCGACCCACATCAGCTGCTTGGTGACGACGGCGTAGGAGTTCTGGTTGTAGTTCTCGAAGGAGTAGACGCTCGACGCGCTGAAGACCATGATCAGGCCGATCGTCAGCAGCAGCGCGGAGGCCGCCAGCAGCAGGTAGTACGACGTGAGCGGGCGCTCCAGCGCGTCGCGCAGCGCGCCGAACCACGAGGAGACGCCGGAAGGCGAGCGCTCGGAGCGCGTGCGCCGGGAGTAGCGGCGCAGCGGGCTCGCGATGGCCATCGGTGCTCGGGCCCCCTCTGCGCTCAGCTCGGTCGGTCGGTCTGTCCTCGCACCGCCGCGACGAACGCGTCGCCCCGGTCGGCGTAGTTCGTGAACATGTCCATCGACGCACACCCGGGGGCCAGGAGGACCGTATCACCCGGCTGGGCGAGGTCCCCCGCGGCCACCACTGCACGCCTCATGGCGGCATGTCCGCTGCCAGTCTGGTCGGCGTCGACCGTGATGACCGGGACATCGGGCGCGTGTCGCGCGAGGGCCTCGGCGATGACGTCACGGTCGCGTCCGATCAGCACAGCCCCTCGCAGCCGGTCGCGGGTGCGGACGACCAGGTCGTCGAAGCGGGCTCCCTTGGCGAGTCCGCCGGCCACCCAGACGACCGTGTCGTAGGCGAGCAGCGACGACCGTGCGGCATGCGGGTTGGTCGCCTTCGAGTCGTCGACATAGGTCACCCCGGCGACCGTGGCGACGGTGGCTATCCGGTGCCCGTCGAACCGGAAGCCGCGGAGCCCGTCACGCACCGCGACCTGGGGTACGCCGTGAGCGCGGGCCAGTGCGGCCGCGGCCAGAGCGTTGGCCACGACGTGCGGGGCCGGGCTGACCAGGTCGTCGATGGTGCACAGCTCGGCCGCACTCGACTGGCGCTCGGCGATGAACGCGCGGTCGACCAGGATGTCGTCCACCACGCCGACCATGCCCACCCCGGGCATCCCGAGCGTGAACCCGATCGCGCGGGCTCCGGCCTCCACGTCGGCCTCGCGGACGAGGCGCTCGGTCTCGGGATCGGCGACGTTGTAGACGCAGGCCTTCTGCACCCGCCGGTAGATCCGGCCCTTGTCGGCGGCGTAGTCGGCCATCCCGTGTGGCCCGTCGTACCAGTCGAGGTGATCCTCGGCGACGTTCAGCACGGCGGCGGACTCCGCGCTCATCGAGTCCGTGTAGTGGAGCTGGAAGCTGGACAGCTCCACGGCCAGCACGTCGTACGGCGCGGGGTCCATCACGGCCTCGACGATCGGCAGTCCGACGTTGCCGGCGGCGACGCTGCGGAGCCCGGCGGCACGCAGGATCGCGTCGAGCATCTGCACGGTCGTGGTCTTGCCGTTGGTGCCGGTGACCGCCAGCCACGGCGCCGGGCGGCCGTCCGGTCCGTCGTCGCGCAGCCGCCAGGCCAGCTCGACCTCACCCCAGACCGGGACGCCCCGGGAACGGGCCTGCGTGATCAGGGGCGCGGACGGCTTCCACCCCGGCGAGACGACCAGCAGCTCGGTGTCGTCCGGGAGCTCAGCGGTCGCACCCTTCCCCAGCCGGATGTCGGCGCCGAGCACTCCGAGCAGCTCGGCCTTGTCCTGCTTCTCACGCCCCTCGGCCGACTCGTCGAGGGCGACGACGCGGGCTCCGAGGTGGGTCAGGTTGTCCGCCGCGGCGAAGCCGCTGACGCCGAAGCCGGCCACCGTGGCCCGGACACCGGTCCAGTCGTCATGGCGGCCCAGAGCCCCGACGTCACGCGCCATGCAGTGACCCGCACGGGGTGAATCTCATGCGACCGCCACCCAGCCGGCGTAGAAGACACCGAGCCCGCCGGCCACGCACAGACCGGTGATGATCCAGAAGCGGATGACCACGGTCACCTGCTCCCACCCGATCAGCTCGAAGTGGTGCTGCAACGGGGCCATCCGGAACACCCGGTGTCCCGACTCCACCCGGAAGACCCGGCGTACGACGCCGAACCGACGTGACGCCTTGAAGAAGCCGACCTGCAGCATCACCGACAGTGTGACCACCACGAAGAGGCCGCCGATGACCAGGAGCAGGAACTCGGTGCGGGTCAGGATGGCGAAGCCGGCCATCGCGCCACCGAGCGACAGCGAGCCGGTGTCACCCATGAAGATCTGGGCCGGTGAGGCGTTCCACCACAGGAAGCCGAAGCAGGCCCCTGTGATCGCGGCCGCCACCAGCGCCAGGTCGAGCGGGTCGCGTACCTCGTAGCAGGCGGGGCCGGGATGCGTGGCGCAGTTCTGGTTGTTCTGCCAGATGTTGACGAACATGAAGGCGCCGAAGACCATCACGCAGGCGCCGGTGGCCAGCCCGTCCAGGCCGTCGGTCAGGTTCACGGCGTTGCTGGTGCCGGTGATCATCACCCAGAACAACGCCACCGCCACGATCGTCGGCAGCACGAACGTGGAGTCGCGGATGAACGACAGGTTGGCGGACGCGGGCGTGATGCCGCGGTCGTCGGCGAGGTGGTGGGACAGGGCCAGGAACCCGAAGACCAGCGCGATCACTGTCTGGCCGACCATCTTCGCCTTGCTGCGCAGCCCCAGGGAACGCTGCTTGGAGATCTTGATGAAGTCGTCGAGGAAGCCGACCACGCCCATGCCGACGAAGAGGAACAGCAGGAGCAGTGACGACGCCGTCGGCTGCTGCCGCGTGAGCAGCTCGGCCAGGAAGTATGCGATCACGGCGGAGGCGATGATGACGACGCCGCCCATGGTCGGGGTGCCGCGCTTGGTGTGGTGGCTGGTGGGTCCGTCGTCACGGATCTCCTGCCCGTAGCCGAGCTGGGTGAACAGCGGGATGGCCGCACGGGTGCCGAGCAGCGAGAACACCAGGGCGAGCCCACCGCCGAGCAGTATCGCCTTCATCGGCTCGGGTTCCCGCCTTCCTGGCTCGCTTCCGGATGGTCCGGCTCGTCGGTCAGCACGTCGGCCACGTGCTCGAGGGCGGCGCCGCGAGACGCCTTGACCAGGACGACGTCCCGGGCCACGACATTCTGTCGTAGCCACTCCGCGGCTTGTTCGCGGCCCGCCGTGGGCACCGCTTCCCCCGACCAGCCGGGTGTACGACGGGCGCCCTCGGCGATCGCGTCGGCGGCCGCCCCGACCGTCACCAGCACGTCGATGCCGAGGCCGGCCGCGTGCTCGCCGACGTGGACG
>JAFMQY010000133.1 GCA_017354415.1 Nocardioides sp. | reverse complement strand
CATGCAGGCACTACAGGGTCGCGTGGCTCTCGTCACCGGTGCCAGCCGTGGGGGTGGCAAGGGGATCGCGCTGGTGTTGGGTGAGAAGGGGGCGACCGTCTACGTCACCGGCCGGAGCGTGCGGGGACGGCCGACCACCCTGGGAAGGCCGGGGACCATCGATGACACTGCGGACGAGGTCACGGCACGTGGCGGTGCCGGAGTGGCGGTCAGATGCGACCACACGGACGATGCCCAGGTGGACGCCTTGTTCCGGCGAATCCGCGACCAACACGGGCGGCTCGACGTGCTGGTCAACAACGCATGGAGCGGCTATGAGATCTCACCCGACTCCTCGCTCGCGTTCTGGGACATCGAGTGGCGGCACTGGGACCTGATGTTCACCGGCGGTCTCCGAGCGGCTGCCTACGCGTCGTGCCTCGCGGCGCCGATGATGGTCGCGGCCGGCAGTGGCCTGATCGTCAACATCACGTGGGTGCTGGACCGACCGCATGGCCACGCGTTCTACGAGGTCGTCAAGAACGCCACGAACAAGCTCACCGAGCAGATGGCAGATGACCTGCGTCCCTTCGGGGTCGCGTGTCTGGCCGTCTCGCCTGGGTTCATGCGGCTGGAGCGGATGAACCTCACACCCGAGCTAACGGCCATGACGGAGTCCGCGGAGTTTCCCGGCCGCGCGGTCGCCGCTCTGGCCGCCGATGAACGGGTGATGGAGAAGTCGGGGCAGGTTCTGACCACTCCCGCGCTGGCACGCGAGTATGGCTTCAAAGACGTCGACGGGAGTCAGCAGTCGACCTTCTGGGAAAGGCATTGGGCAGGAACGTGGGAGTAGTCCGTCTCAGGCCCGGTTCCGGTCGAGAAGCGACCTGAGGATGTCTTCCATCTCGTCGAGGCTCTCCTGCTGGCCGTCGAAACGAGTCATGTGGTCACGGCCGGCCTTGTCGCGGAACGCCAGCCTCCACGTGAGCGTCGTGACTCCGTCACCCTCGTGCAGCTCCATGGTCTCGACCGCTTCCGCGTCCGGCCAGCCGTTGAAGAGCCACGTCTGCACGGTCCGAACAGGCGGCTCGACCTCCAGATAGGTCCCGCTGAACGAACACACCGTTCCGTCCTCGGTCACGAAGGAGGAGTGGTAGCTCCCTCCGACACGGAGGTCGATCGAGCACTCGGTCACCTGGTCCGGCGGGGTCGCGCCCCATCTGCGCACATGCTCGGGCTTGGTCAACACGTCGAAGACGAGACCGATCGGGGCGTCGAACTCTCGAGTGATGACGATCTCGAGCTCATTCGGGAACTCGATGACTGCCGACCCATGCCGATTGCGTGCCACGGCGTCTCCTTGTCGTTGTAGCTCTTGGATGTAGTCGACGATCCGACATCGGCAACGGCGTTGAAGACATCCGGCGTCGTCGAAGCGCGGGTCATCCCCGAAACATATTCCGATATCGACATGTGTCAAGCCCTCTGCGCGCGACCGCAAGGATTTTGCCGGCGACCGCGGCGCTTGACACGAACCTTCGGAGTGCGATGCTCCGAAGGTGACGCGCTACGGCCAGCAGTTCGGTCCGGACTTCACCTTCCTCGGGGTTCCCATGTGCGACCTCGACGACCCCGCGTCGTACGCCGACTCGGAAGTCGTGATCCTCGGCGCCCCGTTCGACGGTGGGACCTCCGCCCGGTCGGGCGCACGATACGGGCCGATGGCGATCCGGATGCGCGACTATCTGCCGCACGACGGCAAGCGCCCCAGCCTTCCCCTACGCACCGATGGGCTCGTCGAGCTCAACGTCGTAGACGCAGGCGATGTCGAGATGTACTCCGGTGACATCGAAGTGGCCCTGCCTGCGCTCGAGGCGGCGGTCGAGAGAGTGACGCGCGCCGGAGCAATCCCCGTGGTGCTCGGTGGTGATCACTCGATCGCCTTTCCGGACGCCAAGGGCGTCGCGAACGTCCTCGGTCATGGACGGGTCTCCATGCTGCACTTCGACGCGCACGCCGATACCGGTGACATCGAGTTCGGGTCGCTGTGGGGCCACGGTCAGCCGATGCGCCGCCTCATCGAGTCCGGTGCGTTGCGCGGTGATCGGTTCTTGCAGGTCGGGCTGCGGGGTTACTGGCCACCTCCGGAGACGCTCGACTGGATGGCGACGCAAGGCATGCGTTCGTACGAGATGTCCGAGATCGGGGCGCGCGGACTCGGTGTGTGTCTGACCGAGGCGTTCGACATCGCGACCGACGAGTGTGACGGTGTGTTCCTGTCGGTCGACATCGACGTCTGCGATCCCGGCCACGCACCCGGCACCGGCACCCCCGAACCCGGTGGTCTCACCGCGCGTGAGCTGCTGGACGCCGTTCGCCGGATCTGTCTCGAGCTGCCCGTGGCCGGTATCGATGTCGTGGAGGTCAGCCCTCCCTATGATCATGCGGACATCACCGCGGCGCTCGCCAACAGGGTGGTGCTCGAGGCGCTGTCGGCGATTGCGCGCAAACGGCTGGACGAGAAGGACGGCACCCGCTGGGATCCGGCCAATCCGTTGATGTCCATGCGGAAACCCAGCTCCGGAAGCTGACGCCGGCAGACTTCTCGTCCACAGGCCCGCCGCGCCCACGCCGGTCGGGTCATTTCCAGCGCACCCTGATGGTGCAAGACTCCTGAACGGCGGGCGGTCACACCGCTCTACCTTCCGGCTCTCGGAGGCGTACATGCCAACCCTGGAACAGCTCTTCCGCCGCAAGCCAGTTACGGAGATGTCGGCAGAGACGGGATCTGACAGCGGCCAGAGCGAGCTCACCCGCTCGATCGGACTCTTCCAGCTCTCGATGTTCGGCATCGGAGCCACCATCGGCACGGGCATCTTCTTCGTGCTCTCGCAGGCGGTGCCCGTGGCCGGTCCGGCGGTGATCTGGTCGTTCGTGATCGCCGGCGCCGTAGCCGGCCTCACCGCGATCTGCTACGCCGAACTGGCGAGCGCGGTCCCGGTCTCGGGCTCGTCGTACTCCTATGCCTACGCGACGCTCGGCGAGCTTCCCGCGATGGGCGTCGCCGCCTGCCTGCTCCTGGAGTACGGCGCGTCTGCCGCCGCAGTCGCCGTCGGCTGGTCGCAATACCTCAACAAGCTCTTCGACAACCTGTTCGGCTGGACGATGCCGGCGTCACTCTCGCAGGCCCCCCAACAAGCCGGGTGTGTCCGCAACCTTCCCTGCTCGGACGGCCCTCTGAATGCAAAACTCTAGGTCAGACGGGGTAAAGCGGAGGGGCTGGTCTGTAGGCCGGGGATGATCCCCGCGAAGAGGTCATCGACGGTCATCGACGACAAAGTGCCTGTGACCTGCGCAAACGCAGACTTCCTACATGACCATCGACGACCAATCTTGGGAATCGTGGGCACGGTATGGGCACGGTAAGTTCCCCCGCTCGACGTTCCGAGTGATGATGTGGCACGAGTCGCTCGGCCTGTCCCTGACTCGTTCACAGTCGCGCCAGTGTTGGCTAGCCCGAGGGGGCACCTCGGTCAGACGCGCCAGGGCGTTTGAACTTGGACCGTTGAACGACTGGCAACAGACCCGGGCTATTCCTCGAGCATCCCGGCTGGGGCGAGTTTGCCGAGCTGTGCGAGCGGCACCGTGAGCGCGATGGTTGCCGCAGCGACTCCGCCGGCGGTGGCGATTGTGGCGGCGCGCACCAGGATCAGGAGGTTTGGATGGAGGAGGAGTGCTGTAGCCGAGACGCCCAGGACTGCGCCGCTGACGGCTCCGACTGTGGCGAGGGTGAGCGCCTCGGTCGCGAATAGTCGTTGCACGTGGCGTTCTGTCCAGCCAGTTGCTCGAAGAGTGCCGATCTCGGCGTGGCGTTCGGAGATGTTGAGGTAGGCGACGTCGGCGATCGTGAACCCGCCCAGGGCCAGGACGAGGATGACTGCTAGGAGATCAACGCCGCGGACCTGGATGGCGACGACGTTGCCGAGCAAAGTCCCAACGGCGTTGCGGGAGAACTGTTGCTGGATCGCGAGCAGGCCGGCAAGTGCGGCCACGCCGATGAAGAGGCTGGCTGCGGCCAATGCGGATCGGCCCGGGGTGCGGCCGACACCAACCAGTCCCAACCGAGTGATCGAGGTGACTGAGCGGGCGTGTCTTGGCGTTCGGATGGCAGGCTGGATGGCCTGCATGGGTATCGCGTTGGCGGCTTTGCGCGTGGGGGGGAGACCGGCTAGCCCGGCCAGCAATACGGCGACGGGTGAGATCAGAACGAGTTGCCACCAGCTGACGCTCAGACCCGCCGCTCGGACGATGACACTGGCGATGCCGGTTCCGGCAAGGCCTGCGATCACTCCGGTGAGGAGCAGCTCGATTTCGAGCAACCAGAAGATCCGGCCCCTTGTCCAGCCTAGGCAGGACAAGATGCCCAACTCGGCCGCCCGGGCCCTGACCGCAGCAGTGACGGCGTTGAGAAGGAAGAGGCCGCACACCAGTAGCACCAGCGCGAACAGGGACAGGCTCTTATTGTCGATCGCCGACAACAGCTGGACAGCCACGCCCTTCTTCACCCAGCCTTCCTTGAGCGTCAGCTCGGGGCGGCCATGGTTCCCGGCAGGCAGGTCGATGAGTTCCGGGGTTGGAGAGGTGCCGACGGTGATGTCGACGTCCAATCCGGTCCGCCGTGCGATTTGTTCGGCGACGAGCTTGACCCGCTCACGGCTCGCCGGGTCCGCACCAGTGACTCCCTCGACGCGTACTCGGATGACGCTGATCGGTGCTCGTCCGACGTTCCCACTGGTGGCCTCACCATTGACGAGCGTTGTGAAGGATGCGGGGTTGTATAAGGCCGGAAGTGACTTCAGGTTGGTCAGCAGTAGGGGTGGTTGTTGTAGGTATCCAGCCAGGTTGTTCGACGGCAACAGTGACTTTCCGTGCAGCAGGCGACGAGTCCGGGCGTCCGCTGGGAATGCGGAGGGAGAGAAGTACGTGGTGAGCGGGACCTTTGACAAGGATGAGAAGCCCTCAATCTTGCGGGGATCGAACTGACCTACGACCCTCGGCACAGGCGCGGCGAACGTGCTGCCGTAGATCTTGTTGCTGGTTTCGTGAACCGTGAGCTTTCGAAAGCCCACATCTGCCGACTGTGCCGGAGCGTAGAACCCGCTGGTGCTGCTCACCCAGGTGAATGGGCCGTTGTGCTTCGGATTCGGCTGTAGGTGCCCGTCGCGTTGGCGCGTGTAGGACACCTGGCCTGCGCTCCAGTATTGGGCGGGGAATTGGTTGACATCCTTGCGTGCGTACCGTGCCAGAACTTTGGGATACAACGACGCGCCCGTCAGCCGCTCGGTCCTCAGGACGGTCGTCGGCCGCTGGGCCAGCCAGTGAGCCGCATGTTTGGAGGTCAGTCGGCTGGGCAGTGCTCTCTCGGGTCCGGTGTTGCCGACGCGCGAGATGACCAAGTGGAGGTCTTGATCGCTGACGAGTCGGTGGCTCATCAGCATGGGGATCTGTCGATACCGCAACGAACTGGGGTTAGACGGCCTTGCGGAGCGCGTCGTGACGCCATCCCCCTCGTGGAGGTAGCGGCCCACGACCACGGCTTTGTCGAGTCCGACCAGTTGGGCTTCGGCCTTGGGATCGACCGCTGCGATCATGAGGGGAAACGGGTACAGGAAGTTGGAACCGATCTGCCCGCGTTTCAGCCCGTACAGACGGTGGCCCGGTGTGGTCGTCGACCAACAAATCAGCTGGCCCTCATGGGGAAAGGCCGTCGTCGGGGTTCGAAGGTTGGCTTCGTACGAAGGACACACCTGGACGGGGCGACCGGTGATGGGGTCCCTCTGTGTGTGGTACCCATGGCCGTGCAGCCACGGCTGACTGGTGACGTAGAAGTAGCGTGGCGCGCTGGGGTAGGTGGACAACCCTCGGTCACCTCCCCAGTTGAAGTCCACCCGCAGCAGCTGTTGTGTCTTGCTGGTGTCCAGCTGCTTGTTGATCGCGAAGCGCAGGTCAAGGCTTGGGAGCGTGTACCCGACCATGGCGATCGGGGCCGCCACCTGAACCCCATCAAGATTCCGGATGAGGTGGTACTGCCTCATGGTTATGCCACCGAAGATGCCCGACAGGTAGTTCTCCTGGACCAGTCGATCTGAGGCTTCGAGAGGGGTTTGCGACCCCTTTGGACGCACGAGAATGTCGTAAGCCGAACGGAAGTTCGCAGCGATCTTGCCGCGAACCTGAAGACGCGAACTCGCCACAGCAGACGTCAACAGCGAGAAGGAGACCGCAGCGATCACGATCGCCGCGACCACAGCAAGCGCCCTACCCCGACGTCGTCGTACCTGCGACCAAGCGATCCTGAGCAACTGCTACCTCCGCGCTCCTCGCCGAGCGATGCTGACCGAGGCAAACCCGCGGTCCAGGCGCGACTACTGTACGTCGCCGCCGCCGGTGGGGCCTGGGTCTAGCATCGGCGCCGTCGTTGCCTCTTGTCTCCTGCTGGCCGTAGGCGGAACCGAGCTCGAGCGGGCGAACGCCGACCAAGCTTGCCACTCGTTGACACCCAGGAGCGCGGGGTGTAGACCAACTTGGGCAGCGCACTCATCGGGTTGAACGGGGTCTCGGCGTGGGTGCATCTTTTCGGTTCGCGACGCAGGTCGCACTCGCCGCCCTCTTCCTCGTGTCCAGCGTGGGGAAACTTCGCGCGGGGCGGTTAGTAATCGATCTTGCGAACTACCGGCTATTGCCACTTCGAGCCGTCGTTCCGCTCGCCACACTCCTCCCGTACTTCGAGTTGGCCATCGCACTCCTCCTCGTGGCCCAACCAGCACGCGTTCTGCCCCTGTACCTAAGCGCCGGCCTTCTGACGCTGTTCGCAGGCGCAATGAGCGTGAACCTGGTGCGCGGAAACGTCGTTGCATGCGGGTGCCGTGCCACGTCCAAACCCATCAGCTGGGCGCTCGTCAGCAAGAATCTCTCTCTTGCGGTCGCCGCCGTCCTTACCGCCAGCTTCGCGCCTCCGCCGCAGAGCCTAAGCCTCTCGGTCAGCATCGCCACCGCCCTGACGGTCGGCTTCGGAGGGTTGGTGTGGCAGCTCGTCGCACAGGCACGTGACCTCTCCACTCGACTCAAGTGGCTAGAGGTCAAGCCGGTTGTCTCGCAGAGGTCCTCATGACAACCCCCTGGATCGTCGCCTTCATCGGCCTCGCCGCAGTTGTTGCAGCACTCGCGCTCTACGTCTTGGGGTTGGGGCAACGCGTGCTCAAGACGCTCGACGAGGTAGTCGCTGTTCACCCAGCAGAATCCAGGCCAGGGACGGCTGGCACAGGAGGACCCCCGATCGGTCAACCCGCACCGCAACTCCCACAGGTGGAGCGCGTGAACGACCGAGACGAGAAGGCCCAGAAGCTCATCTTGTTCGCAGAAGCGGACTGCGCACCGTGCACCGTGCTCGCGGCGGACCTATCCAAACGGTCTCTTGACCCCAGGGAGGTCGAGTTGATCGCTGTGGTGGACGACCCGGGATTTCGGGGACGCTTTCGTGACGAATGGACAGTCGTGGTGGATACCACGAGGGAACTCTCAAGCAATTGGCGCATCTCGGGGACGCCACACGCGACGCTCGTCAACGACGACGGCGATGTCATATACAACGGCGTCGTCAACACGCGGAGGGAGGTGAAGAACCTTCTTCGCACGAAGTTCTCCCAGGTGTAGTCGCACAGATTCTCAGGAGGGAGCGAGTAGATGACGACACCAACCAATCGTAGTTTCGGAACCGCAAGACGGGGATTCATCAAGGGCACTTTGGCCACAGTCGGCGCCGGACTGGGGGTCATCCTGCTGCCCGAGGCCGCCCACGCGGCGAACATTCACTGCTGCAAGGACTCGACCTGTCCCACGTGCTCCGGGCCTCCTGTCCGGTACCGGTGCACTAGCTCATGCTTCGGGAACTTCTGCACCTGCCATGCGGACGTGGGTCAATGCTTCACCGAACCCTGCGTGGCACCGTCGTCCGGCGCCCAAGCCTCCAACCGACCTAACTGGCACCATCGGTGATGGTGGGGAGCGTTCAGCCGTGACGCTCACTGACCCGAGCGAACTGGTCGGCAGCGCCATTCGAGTTGAGGCCTGCTCCCGGACGTACGAAACGCCCGGTGGCGTTCCCATCCGGGCGCTCGATCAGGTCAGCGTTGACTTTCCCGCCGGAACAGTGACCGCCGTCTGCGGCCCCTCCGGTTCGGGCAAGTCCACGCTGCTCCATCTGATAGGAGGCATGGACAAGCCCGATTCGGGGCTGATCTGGGCCGACGAGCACCAGGTGACCGCGATGTCGTCCTCCGAGCTTGTCCGCTACCGCCGCACCGTCGGCTTTGTCTTTCAATCCTTTGCCCTGCTTCCCGCCTTGACGGCCCGTGACAACGTCATGCTTCCTGTTCTTCCATATCGATCGGGCAAACAGGACCTGGACCGCGCAGGAGAGCTGCTCGCGGACGTGGGCCTTGCCGGTCGCGAGGACGCTGTCCCCTCGCATCTGTCCGGCGGTCAACGACAACGCGTGGCCATCGCCCGAGCCCTGATGGGCAATCCCCGGCTACTCGTTGCTGACGAGCCCACGGGCAACCTCGACTCCACCACCGGCCGCGAGATCGTCGACCTGCTATTTGCACTGCGCGACACCCGGGGCCTCACTATCGTGATCGGTACGCACGACGAGTCCTTGGCGGCCCGATGCGACAGGACGGTCCGTCTGCATGACGGACGCATCGTGCGCCCGCCACCGACCTCCGACAGCTGACGGGGTGTGCGGCGTCGGTTCGACTGCCTGGGCCTTCTGCGGACTTCGTGAGCCCCGATCGTCGACGTCGTGTTCGGCGAGCCGGCCATTGCCGGTGGTGTCGAGGCCCCCGCTGACCTGCTCAGCGCATTTCTGGCCCGCCGCCATGACTGGCAGGTAGGGCTGGGATACGGGACGCGCCGGCAGAGCCTAGGTCGGGTCGGCGGAAGGCCAAGTTGGGGGCGTTCACACCTCGCCGCGCGGATGCCCGGCGGTCAAGTCCCGTGACGTGGTGTACGACGGGTGATCCCTCGTCGTTGTAGTTCAGGCCGTGATGGCCTGGATTGTCAGCTCGTCGGTCACCTCCTCGGCGCTGGTGGTCTCGACGGCCTGGGCGCGGGCGAGGACGTCGAGTCCGAGGTAGCGGCGGCCTTCGGCCCTTTCGTCGTGCTGCTCGGCCAGGACGGCCGCCGACGAGCCGGATGATGGAGTCGCGGTCGGGGGAAGATCCCGACCACGTCGGTGCGGATCTCGCGGTTGAGGCGCTCGTTGGGGTTGTTCGACCAGATCTGGCGTCAGATCTCCTTCGGGAAGCTGGTGAACGCGAGGATGTCGGCGCGGGCTTCCTCGAGGTGCTCGGCCACGGTCGGGAGCTGCGCAAGGAGCACGGCTGGTCCCAGGCAGAGCTCGCCGCCAAGATCGGCGGCGACGCCGCCCAGATCAGCCGCTACGAGAACGGCCGCATCACACCCTCGGCCGACGTCATCGGCCGGCTCGCCGAAGTCTTCGACGTCACCACCGACTACCTGCTCCTCGATGACGCACCCAAGCGGCCCCACCGCACACCCGACGAGCTCGCCCTCGGCGACCGCCTGGCCACCGTCTCCGAACTCGGCGTAGACGACCTCGCCCTCGTCACCAGCTTCATCGACGCCCTTGTCACCAAGACCCGGTTGAAGGTCCTCGCCAGCGGCTCGTGAATCAGGCGATCGGGCGTAGCGCCCCGATCGTGGTCAGACGTCCCCGGACGTCGAGCACTGCCTGTTCTCCAGCACCGCTCACGTCCTGCCCAATCGTGATGACGGTGCCGCCGAGCAGTGGCCGCGACGTTGCGCGCGGTAGATCTTCCGACACAGCTGTCTCCAAGTAGGTCATCCACCCGACCACCGGCTCACGCGGCGCAGCGCCCTGGGCGTTGCGCAAGGCATGGGTTGTCCAGGTCGCCCAGTTGGGCTCCCACGCCTCGACGACTGCGTCGAAGATCGCTTGGGCAACGCTCGGCTCGTAGAGCCGCAGTGCCTCGGCCTCCGGCGGAGGAAAGTCCAAGACAACGCTGTTCAGGACACGCTGGAAGGACGGGTACGCGCCCACTGTCCCGCTCAGGCCCACAGCTGGCCGGGCCCGATTCCATAGCCCGATCGAGAAGCCGAGCTCCTCGATGACATCGCCACCGACGTCGCGTCGGTTGACACCTTGAGCGAGCAACCTCCCAAGAGACTCGGCGTCAGTGTCGACCGGCGTCTTTGCGGCTGCCTTGCTCGCGGCTCGCCGGAACCACGAGGCGAACGCTTCGTCGATCTCGGAGAGCAAAGCGACGCAGTTGGCGAGCCGCTGTCCGCAACGAGCAGACGACTCTTGTCGGCTTCCCCAATAAGCGCCGAGGTAGAAGGGGTCCATCGGATCAGGTTCACCTCTACGGGACGTACGTGACGGTGATGCCGGAGATGCCACGGCTCATGAACAGATTGTTGATCGCGGTTGCGGCCTCCGGCTCGGCGACCGACCAGGTGATCGGCGTGCCTCCGGCAGCCGCGAGTTGCCTCTGGGCCTGGGAGGCGAGACTGTCGGCGCCGCTGAACCACGGCTGGAACTGGCCGTTGCGAACGAACTTCGCGTAGCCCGGCCCCTTCGCCTCCTGTAAGACGCCATTGGCGAAGCCGTCGAACTTCACGCCGCCGACGCGGTAGACCGAGCCTGCAGTGCCGCCAGTGACCCGAGCCTGATACGCAGCACCTCGACTCGACATGGACTCAGCGGCCGTGCCCCAAGCTCCCGGTCCGGCTTCTGCGGCAACACGATCCAGCTCGACGACGACAGAGCCTTCGTCCGTGTCCGTGGCCATGAAAAAGTCCCCGCTGGTGGCCAGGTCGAGGTCCCCGCTGGTGGCCAGATAGAAGTCCCCATCCTTCGCGTCGTGTTGTAGTCGAC
>JAFMQY010000255.1:1673-4498 GCA_017354415.1 Nocardioides sp. | reverse complement strand
GTCGAAATCTTCGGGATCGACAGGTGCGATGCGATGAATTGGGCCTGTGTCCCCTTGCCCGCTCCGGGGGGGCCCACGAGCACGATGCGCACTACCGCAGGAAGCCCTCGTAGTTGCGTTGCTGGAGTTGGCTCTCGATCTGCTTGACCGTGTCCAGCCCGACCCCGACCATGATCAGGATACTCGTGCCACCGAACGGGAAGTTCTGGCTGGCACCGATGAGGCCGAAGGCGACCATCGGGATCAGAGAGATCAACCCGAGGTAGAGCGCGCCCGGCGCGGTGATGCGCGTGAGCACGTAGTCGAGGTATTCGGCGGTCGGCCGGCCCGGCCGGATGCCCGGGATGAACCCACCGTACTTCTTCATGTTGTCGGCGACCTCGGTCGGGTTGAAGGTGATCGCGACGTAGAAGTACGTGAAGAAGATGATCAACACGAAGTACAGCCCCATGTAGATGGGGTGGTCGCCCTTGACGAGGTACTTCGAGATGAAGGTGCTCACCGGGTTGGTGCTGTGCCACATCTGCACGACCAACTGCGGGAGGTACAGCAGTGACGAGGCGAAGATGACCGGGATGACGCCGGCCTGGTTCACCTTGAGCGGGATGTAGGTCGAGGTGCCGCCGTACATCCGGCGACCGACCATCCGCTTGGCGTACTGCACCGGGATGCGGCGCTGGGCCTGCTCGACGAAGACGACGCCGGCGACGATCGCGACGCCCACCAGGAGCACGATCGCGAAGACGAAGCCGTGCTTGGTCTTGTAGATGTTCCAGAACTCGCTCGGGAAGACGGCGACGACCTGGGTGAAGATCAGGATCGACATGCCGTTGCCGATGCCGCGGTCGGTGATCAGCTCACCCAGCCACATGATCACCGACGTGCCGGCGGTGATGACGATGACCATCGTGACGATGGTGAACCAGCCCTTGTTCCAGAGCAGGTCCTCGGTGCAGCCCTGCAGCAGGTTGCCCGTGCTCGCCATCGCGACGATGCCGGTGCCCTGGAGGACCGCCAGCCCGATCGTCAGGTAGCGGGTGTACTGCGTGATCTTCGTGGTGCCGGCCTGGCCCTCCTTGCGGAGCGTCTCCAGCCGGGGGATCACCACGGTCAGCAGCTGCAGGATGATGCTCGCGGTGATGTAGGGCATGATGCCCAGCGCGAAGATCGACAGCTTGAGCAGTGCCCCGCCGCTGAAGAGGTTGACCAAGCCGTAAATGTTGCCGTTGGCACCCTTGGTCGCCACGTCGACACAGCGATGGACAGCGCCCGTGTTCACGCCCGGCGCGGGTAGCTGGGACCCCAGCCGGAACACCGCGATGATGAAGAGCGTGAAGACAAGCTTCTTGCGCAGGTCGGGTGTTCGGAACGCCCGAGTGAACGCGGTCAGCACCATTCCTCCTGCGCGAATTCCGGCCATGAGCCACGGACTGGACTCGGTCGATGGTAGGCGACGGCGTTAGTCGCCGATCGCACTCTAACAGCCCTTGCAAGGGCTGACGCCCCCGCCGGCATCTGACGGGGGCGATTCCCACAAGGGCTGGTACTCACAGTTCTTCGACAGTGCCCCCGGCACCTGTGATCTTCTCCTTCGCGGAGCCGGAGAAGGCGTGCGCCTTCACCTGTACCGTTACAGAGATGTCACCGGAGCCGAGCACCTTGACCGGACGACCCGAGCGCACCGCGCCCTTCGCCGCCAGGTCCTCTGGCGTAACCTCGCCACCTTCAGGGTAGAGCTCGGCAAGGCGAGCGAGGTTGACGACCTGGTATTCGACACGGAACGGGTTCTTGAAGCCTTTGAGCTTCGGCACCCGCCGGATCAGTGGCATCTGGCCGCCCTCGAAGCCCTCAGGCACCGTGCTGCGCGCCTTGGTGCCCTTGGTGCCGCGCCCGGCGGTCTTGCCCTTGGACGCCTCGCCACGGCCCTTACGGGTCTTGGCCTTGTGAGCACCCGGAGCGGGCCGCAGGTGGTGCGGCCGCAGCGGAGTCTCGGCTCCCATGATCAGTCAACCTCCTCGACCGTGACCAGGTGGCGCACGGTCTGGATCATCCCGAGCACCTCGGGGCGGTCCTCACGGACGACGCTGTGGCCGATCCGCTTGAGCCCGAGCGTGCGCAGGGTGTCGCGCTGGTACTGCTTGCCGCCGATCTGCGACTTGACCTGCGTGATCTTCAGGTTACTCATGACGCCGCGACCTCCTGCCGGGCCTCGCTGCCGGCCGCACGGGCCTTCAGCATGGCCGCGGGGGCGACGTCCTCGATCGGCAGGCCCCGCTTGGCCGCGATCTCCTCCGGCCGGCTGAGCTGCTTCAGCGCGGCCACCGTGGCGTGCACGATGTTGATCGCGTTGGACGAGCCCAGCGACTTGGACAGGACGTCGTGGATGCCCGCGCACTCCAGCACGGCGCGCACGGGGCCGCCCGCGATGACACCGGTACCGGGGCTGGCCGGCTTCAGCAGGACGACGCCTGCGGCCTCCTCGCCCTGGCTGGTGTGCGGGATCGTGCCCTGGATCCGCGGCACCTTGAAGAAGTGCTTCTTGGCCTCCTCGACGCCCTTGGCGATCGCCGCGGGCACCTCCTTGGCCTTGCCGTAGCCGACACCCACGGTGCCGTTGCCGTCGCCCACCACGACCAGCGCGGTGAAGCTGAAGCGCCGGCCGCCCTTGACGACCTTGGCGACACGGTTGATCGCTACGACACGCTCGATGTACGACTGGCCCTTGTCGGCGCCACCCCGGCGATCATCACGCCGGTCGCGCCGCTCGCCGCCGCCACGACGTGGTGCTGCCATTAGTGGTTCCTCTTCTCGTCCATCATCTGCTG
>JAFMQY010000255.1:0-1663 GCA_017354415.1 Nocardioides sp. | reverse complement strand
GCGGGCGCCGTCGGCCAGCGCCGCGATCCGGCCGTGGTACCGGTGCCCGGCGCGGTCGAAGACCACGCGGCCGATACCGGCCTCCTTGGCCCGCTCCGCCAGCAACTCGCCGACCTTGCGCGCCTTGGCGGTCTTGTCGCCCTCGCTCGTACGGAGCGTGGAGTCGAGCGTCGACGCCGACACCAGCGTACGGCCGGCGATGTCGTCGATGATCTGCGCGGACATGTGCTTCGCCGACTTGGTCACGACCAGCCGCGGCCGCTCCGCGCTGCCCTGGATCTTCTTGCGGACGCGCAGGTGCCGCCGGGTGCGCGACGCGGTGCGCGACGAGGTCCGCTTGCGGACCTGAGTCTTGCTCACAGGCACGACTACTTCCCAGCCTTTCCGACCTTGCGGCGGATCTGCTCGCCTTGGTAACGCACGCCCTTGCCCTTGTACGGGTCCGGCTTGCGCAGCTTGCGGATGTTCGCGGCGACCTCGCCGACCTTCTGCTTGTCGATGCCCTCGACCACGAACTGGGTCGGCCGCTCGACGCGGAAGGTGATGCCCTCCGGCGGCTCGACCGTGATCGGGTGGCTGAAGCCGAGCGAGAACTCGAGGTTGCTGCCCCGGGCCTGGACGCGGTAGCCGACGCCGACGATCTCCAGCGTCTTGCTGTAACCCTGCGTCACGCCGACGACCATGTTGTTGATCAGCGTACGGGTCAGGCCGTGCAGGGCACGGACCGGTCCCTCGTCGCTGGGCCGGCCGACCTTGAGCTGGCCATCCTCCTTGGTGACCAGGATCGGCCGGGCCACCGTGTGCTTGAGCTCGCCCTTCGGCCCCTTGACCGTGATGTTCTGGCCGTCGACCGAGACGTCGACGCCGCTGGGGACGGGGATGGGCAGACGTCCGATGCGCGACATGCTGTGTTCCCTCCCCTCACCAGACGTAGGCGAGGACTTCCCCGCCCACGCCGCTCTTGTTGGCCTGCCGGTCGGTCATCAGGCCGGACGACGTCGAGATGATCGCGACGCCGAGACCACCGAGGACCTTGGGCAGGTTGTCCTTCTTCGCGTAGACCCGCAGGCCCGGCTTGGACACCCGCTTGAGTCCGGCGATCGAACGCTCACGGCTCGGGCCGAACTTGAGGTCGATCACAAGCTTCTTGCCGACCTCGGCGTCCTCCACGCTCCATCCCGAGATGTAGCCCTCCTGTTGGAGGATCTCGGCGATGTGCGCCTTGATCTTCGAGTACGGCATGGCCACGGTGTCGTGGTACGCCGAATTCGCGTTCCGCAGACGCGTCAGCATGTCTGCGATCGGGTCGGTCATCGTCATGGCCTACTGGCCCTCCTCGCCGCGGTTTCCGCCCGTACGGGTGGACCTTCGACGTGGTCGTGGATGCCTTGGTCAGGCACCCGGTTGGTCATTTTCGGTTGCTGGCTTACCAGCTGGACTTGGTGATGCCGGGCAGTTCGCCGCGGTGCGCCATCTCCCGGAAGCAGATCCGGCACAGGCCGAACTTGCGGAAGACCGCGCGCGGACGCCCACAGCGCGAGCACCGGGTGTAGGCGCGCACGGGGTGCTTGGGCTTCCGGTTCGCCTTGGCGATCAGAGCCTTCTTCGCCATCTGTCAGTTCTCCTTGAACGGGAAGCCCAGGTGCCGCAGGAGCGCCCGGCC
>JAFMQY010000035.1 GCA_017354415.1 Nocardioides sp. | reverse complement strand
CCGTCCGAGGACGGCATCAACGACTCGATCCGGCCCCACTGAGCATCCGTCAGCACCGCAGAACGCGACATGCGTCAACAATCCCGGCCCACACCGCCGATCTTTAGGAGACACGCCCTAGACCAGAGGAGCGGCCAGATCAGCGCGCGTGGTGCTTGATCTCCTGGAGCGCCCAGGAGTTGCCGTCGGGGTCGTCGAAGTAGATGAACGTGCCGTAGTCGGCGCGGTTCGGCTCGACGCCCGGAGTCATCTGCCCGTCCACGAAGTGCTGCGGCCCGGAGTTCTTCACGCCCCGCTCCTCGAGGAAGGCGTACGCGGCCTCGATGTCGTCGACGGCGAGCTGAGGCCCCTTGAGGGACCCGGGCGCCATGCCGCCACCGAGCCCGGTGCCGAAGACGATCGAGCAGGCAGAGCCCGGCGGTGTCACCTGGATCACGCGGAAGCTGTCGTTCGGCGCGAAGTCGGTGTCGAGGGTGAAGCCCAGGGTGTCGACGTAGAAGGCGCGGGCGCGCTCCACGTCCGCCACGGGGGCGACGACCACTTCCAGCTTCCAGTCCATCTCGGTCTCCTTGTGCGGCTGATGCGGGAAGTTCCACTCTTGCAGGCCGTCATCGCGGGCAGGACCCAGCGCACGAAAGACTCATCCTTACCGCGATGACCTCTTCCGTGCGGGTCAGTCGGTGTGGGCGCCCGGGATGCCGAGCCGAACAGCGAGCGTCTGCCAGAAGGGCGTCTGCGTGATCAGGGCTCCGGCGGCGGCGGTCAGCACCAGGACGCCCGCCATCGCGACCATCCACGTGGCGAGGGCCAGGATGAACCCGAAGGCGCCGTACTGGCCGGTCATCGAGCGCGCGTACACCGGCATCACCAGGTCGGAGCTCCGCACGACGACGGCGATGGCGACGGTCGCGAGCAGGGCGGTGGGCAGCAGGTCCGACCAGCTGCAGTCTCCCAGGAGCAGGTAGTGGAGGCTCCACCACCAGAAGCCCAGCTCCAGCACCACCGACACCACGATGCCGGTCACGAGCGGAAGGTCACCGGAGAGGTGACCCCACCAGGCGAGGAAGGCGAGGAAGCCGATCCAGGTGAACAGCCAGATCGTGCTGGCCCGGAGCTTCCCGCGGCGAGCCTCCCACGGCAGGGCGAAGGCGCGGGCGTACATCCGCTGCAGGGCGCGGGCGAAGCTGGTCGCCGAGACCAGCGCGATCAGCAGGCCGATCCAACCGGCGTTCTCACTGCCCTCACCGCCGGTCATCAGGGCGCCGAGCGGTTGGGAATCGCTCGGCTTGAGACCCACGAGGTCGCTGACCTCCAGGTACAGCGTGGTGGCGGCGTCGTGCGGCAGGAACGCAGCGAGTACGACGAGCATCGGCAGCACCGCGAGCAGGGCCTGTGCCCCGATCGCCATCGACCGGTCGACGACCTCGATCCGATACCACTCGGTGATGATCGTCCCGATCACCGGTAGCCGCTCGACGCGTTGGCGCCACAGCGTGGCCCACGCCACCGCACGTTCGCGGGTCGTGGAGGCGGGCATCAGGCGGCGTCCTCGTCCGGCGCCGCGGCCCGGTGGCTCCGGCATCTCGACACGGGGACATGGTCGCGTATCCGGAGGCGATCTCCCTCGCACCACGCGCGGTCCGTCGGCCGGGCCTGCCGAGACCCACGGTCGGTCGAGCCGGTCGCGTGACCTGAGGAGGGGACGCCACAGAGGTTTCACCCAGCGCGGGTGAGCCCCCCGGCCGCACGTGGTACGACGATGTGGGCATGCTCCGCTACCTGCTGGCCCGGCTGATCGTGGTGGCGGTGGCGCTGGTCGTCACCGCATGGATCATCCCGGACGTGGATATCACCGGCGATGTGATCTCGGTCCTGGGCGTCGCCGTCCTGTTCGGCATCGTCACCGCCCTGCTCGGGCCGATCCTCCGCCTGCTGACGTTGCCCCTGAACGTGATGACGCTGGGCCTGTTCACCCTCGTCGTCAACGCCGTCCTGCTCGCCGTGGTCGCGGGGCTCAGCTCCCACCTCCAGGTAGGCGGCTTCCTCTCCACCATCCTTGCCGCGCTGGTGCTCTCGATCGTCGCGGCCATCGTCGACCTGGTCGTCGGCCGGGCGTTCTTCCGGACGAAGGAGAAGAGCAAGCACTGACTCCCGGCGGCACGCGCGCGTTTGGTTGTCCGCAGCAACAATATGTACCGTCGCCCTCGTTGCCGACCCAGGAGAACCCGTGACCGCCCCTCAGCCCACCGCCCAGCGCATGACTGCCGCGCCCAACCCCGTCGTGGCCGTCGTCGCCCTCTGCTTCGGCGGACTCAGCGCCGCGCTCACCCAGACCATGGTGATTCCGATCCAGAGCGAACTGCCCGCCCTGCTCGGCACCACCGCCTCGAACGCCAGCTGGGTGATCACCGCCACGCTGCTCGGCGCCGCGGTGTCGATGCCGCTCGCGGGACGCCTGGCGGATCTCTACGGCAAGCAGCGCGTGCTGGTCGCCAACGCCGCGCTGCTGGTGGTCGGCTCGCTGGTCTGTGCGATGACGAGCACGCTGATGCCGATGTTGGTGGGGCGGACCCTGCAGGGGTTCGCGATGGGCTTCATCCCGGTCGGCATCTCCCTGATGCGCGAGTTCACGCCGCCGCACATCACCGCCACCGCGATCGCGGCGATGAGCGCCACCCTCGGCGTCGGAGGCGCGATCGGCCTACCCCTGGCGGCGTGGATCGCCGACGGACACGACTGGCACCTGCTCTTCTGGGTCTCCGCCGCGCTGGCTCTGGTCGTCCTGGCGGCGACCGTCTTCCTGGTGCCGCACATCCACGACGCTCAGCCGGGACGGCTCGACGTGCTCGGAGGGCTCGGGCTGGCGGTCGGGCTGGTCACCTTCCTGGTCGGGGTCTCCAAGGCGCACGACTGGGGCTGGGACGCCGCGAGCACGTGGGCAGCCATCGTCGGCGGGCTCGTGCTGCTGGTCGCCTGGGGTCTCTTCGAACTGCGTCAGGCCGATCCCCTGGTCGACCTCCGTACGACGGCCCGGCCGCAGATCCTGCTCACCAACGTCGCAGCCGTCGCCATCGGCTTCGGGATGATGGCGCAGTCGATCGTCGTTCCGCAGCTGTTGGAGATGCCGGCCGTGACCGGGTTCGGGCTGGGCCAGTCCATCCTGGCGGCGGGTCTCTGGATGGCCCCGGCCGGCCTGATGATGATGCTCTTCGCCCCTGTCTCCAGCTCACTGATCGGCCGCCTCGGGGCCAAGCGGACACTGATGATCGGCGCCACCGTGCTCGGAGCCGGTTACCTCGTCGCCGTGGCCCTGATGGGCGCGCCGTGGCAGCTGCTGGTCGCGTCCTGCATCGCCGCCGCTGGTGTCGGCATCGGGTACGCCGCCATGCCCACCCTGATCCTCGACACGGCACCGGTCCGCGAGGCGGCGTCGGCGGTCGGCGTCAACGCGCTGATGCGGTCGGTCGGCACCACCCTCGCCGCCGCCGTGATGGCGACGATGCTGACCAGCTCCACGCAGTCCGTGGCGGGCATCGCCCTGCCCACCAAGGGCGCCTTCCAGGCGTGCTTCCTGGTCGGCGCGCTCGCCGCGTTCGTGGGCGTCGCGATCGCCGCGACGATCCCCAGGCGTGGGCGCGACCGTGCGGACGAGAGCGCCGTCCCGGCAGCGGCCGAGCTCGGCTGACGCCAGCCGGCGGCGTCAGCCCATCCCCGCGCTTCCCTTCAGCTCCGGGAACTGGTCGTCGCGCCACTCCGTGCTCGCGGGAGTGCCGGCATCTGCGAGGTCACTCTCCCGGGCCCGCAGCTCGACCCGGCGGATCTTGCCCGAGATCGTCTTCGGCAGGTCGAAGAACTCCAGCCGCCGCACCCGGAGGTACGGCGCGAGGTGCTCCCGCGCGTACTTGAGGATCTCGAACGCCGTCTCGCTGGTCGGCTCGTGGCCCGGGGCCAGCGCGACGTACGCCTTGGGGACGGTGAGCCGGACCGGGTCGGCTGCGGGCACGACCGCGGCCTCGGCGACCGCGGGGTGCTCGATCAGCACGCTTTCGAGCTCGAACGGGCTGATCTTGTAGTCGGAGGACTTGAACACGTCGTCGGTGCGGCCGACATAGGTGATGTAGCCGTCGGCGTCGGCCGTCGCGACGTCACCCGTGTGGTACAGACCGCCGGCCATCGCCTCGTCGTTGCGCTGCTCGTCGCCCTGGTACCCGGTCATCAGCGGCAGGGGCCGGCCGGCCGGGTCCTCCAGGTCCAGGCAGATCTCGCCCTCGGCCCCCGAGACCCGCTCGCCGGTCACCGGGTCGGCCAGCACCACGGGGACCCCGGGCAGCGGACGACCCATCGAGCCGGGGATCACCGGCTGACCTGGGCTGTTGCCCACGGCTGCGGTCATCTCGGTCTGGCCGAAGCCGTCGCGGACGGTGAGCCCCCAGGTCGCCTGCACCTGCGCGATCACCTCGGGGTTGAGCGGCTCCCCGGCCGCGATCGCCTCACGAAGCTCGCCCGGACCACCGGAGAGATCGGCGTTGATCAGCATCCGCCACACCGTCGGCGGCGCACAGAACGTCGTCACCTGGTTGGCCCGCATCTGCTCGAGGAGCGCGGCAGCGTCGAACCGTGCGTAGTTGTAGAGGAACACGGTCGCCTCGGCCAGCCAGGGCGCGAAGAAGCAGGACCACGCGTGCTTGGCCCAACCGGGGCTGGAGATGTTGAGGTGGACGTCGCCCGGGCGCAGCCCGAGCCAGTACATCGTCGAGAGGTGACCGACCGGGTAGGAGACCTGCGTGTGCTCGACCAGCTTGGGCCGGCTGGTCGTGCCGGAGGTGAAGTAGAGGAGCAGCCGGTCGCCGGGCGCCGTACCGGGGTGGTCGAGGTCGCTGTCGTCCTCCCGGTCGGCTGCCGCGGTCAGGTCGGCCCAGCCGTCCGCGCGCCCGACCGAGAGGCGCGTGTAGTCACCGGGCACCTCGTCGAGCTTGCCGACGTCGGCCGCGTTGGCGATGACGTGCCTGGCCGCGCCCCGGTCGAGGCGGTCGCGCAGGTCGGCCGGGCCGACCGCAGTGGTCGTCGGCATGATCACCGCGCCGAGCTTCATGACCGCGAGCATCGTCTCCCACAGCTCGACCTGGTTGCCCAGCATCACGATCACCGCATCGCTCCTGGCGACGCCCCGTCCGGCCAGCCACCGCGCGAGCCGGTTGGACCGCCGACGCATCTCGTCGTACGACGTCTCGCTGCGCCGGCCGTCCGGCTCCACGATCACCAGCGCCGGGCGATCGCTCCCACGCGCCACCTCGTCGAACCAGTCGATCCCCCAGTTGAAGGTGCCGCCCAGGTCGGGCCAGCGGAACTCCGCGACCGCGGCGTCGTAGTCGTCCCGCAGCCCCAGCAGCTGGTCGCGTGCCGCGCGGAGGTGGTCGGTGGATCGTGACATCTGCTCCCCTGGTCGCCGGTGACTGCCGAGTCCGCCCCTTGTCTACTCGCGGTCCTGATCCGGCGCCACCGGTCGTTCTGACGCCGGCGCTGACCCGGCTTTTGATGGATCTGTCAACCATCGTCGACGCACGCCGCGACCGGAGATACGGTGGGGTCCTCCTCTGGCCCTGCATCCCCTCCTCCGGGGCGGCCAGGAGTGCACCAGGCGCCCCGCGCTCACGCAGTCGCGGGGCGCGGCACGCCGAGATCCACGCCTACGCCGTTGAGCGCGCGTGGACCCACGCTCGGCGTACGCTCGCGACATGGACCGGGCGGCACGCACTTCCGAGCGGGGTCGGACCACGCTCGGCGTGGTGCTCGGACTCGTGCTGACCGTCCTTCTGCCGGCACTCGTGACGTCGGACGCCACCACGCCGGCCGTGGCCGGCGTGGTCCTGGCCCTTGCGGCGATGCTGGTGCGTGCACCGCGCGCGCTGTCGCGCGCTGCGTGTGCCCAGCTCACGACGGCACCGACCTGTGAAGCGCCGCCGCTGGTACTCCCCGGCCGGGCCACCGACCCTGTGCACCACCCGCTCCGACCGCGCGCTCCTGGGCAGGCCTGACGCTCGCGACCCGCGAGCCACGGCCACCCTTACCCACACCACTCCAGGAGCGTTGTCATGTCTGTTCTCGATCCGTTGTCCCATGCCCTTGCAGCAGTCGTCGCCGCGACCCACGCCGCCCTCTCCGCACTCGGGGCGGGCCCGGCATCCGGCCTCACCTGGGTGCTCTGCATCGCCGCCGTCGTCGTGGTCGTCCGCGCGGCCCTGCTGCCGCTGACGATCCACTCCGTGCGCCAGGCTCACGCCGCAGCCCGGGCCCGTCCGGCGCTCCAGGCTCTCGCCAGGGAGCTCCGCGACCGGCGGGACCCCGAGAGCCTGCGGGCCTTCACCGAACAGCGCCGACGCATCGCCGCCGAGCACGGCATGTCGCGTGGGGGCTTGCTGCCCGTCCTGGCACAGGTGCCGATCTGGCTGGCGCTCTACCACCTGCTGGCCGGAGTTGTTGCCGGCGTGCCCGTGGGCGCGATGAACGCAGGGCTCGTGGCGTCGCTCGGTGCCGCCACGGTTCTGGGTGTCCCCTTGGCTGAGCGTGGCTACCTCGGTGGTGGCTGGGTGCACGTCGCGGTGGTCTCCGGGCTCGCCCTGGCCGCAGCACTGCTGTCCTTCGTCACCCAGCGCTACTTCGTCGCACCCAACACCGTCATGACCGATCTGCCCGATGCCGTGGTCAGCGCACATCGGCTGATGCCCGGGATCTCAGCGCTGGGTCTCATCGTCGCCGGTGGCTTCGCGCCGGTGGCACTGCTCGTGTACTGGGTGTGCAACTCGGCCTGGACCATGGGGCAGTCCGCGATCGTGTGGAGGTGGTTCCCCACGCCCGGCTCGCGGGCCGCGAGTCGCTCGGACCGACTCGGCGTGGTGGACGAACAGTGAGCCCGCGGCCGACCCAGCGTCCGCTCACTGCGCCCCCCGCTCGGTCATCGCCCGACTCGCCTGACCTTCGCGGTCCCGACTTCGAGCCGTCGTACAAGGACGACGCCAGCGCCGAGAAGGCACACGGTCCGGCCCGGCAGCACTGTCCGCCGTATGCGCGGAGCCCTCGGTGGTCCGCGTTGAGAACGTGCGACAGACCGCTCGGCCCTCGCTCAGCATGTCACCGGCCCGAGTCCTGCTCCACACGGTCTGGTCCCTCGATCCCCAGTGCGACCAGAGTCCGCGCGGCCAGCCGCACCACGTCCGCCGCCTGGTCGGTCCGAAGATGGAGCCGGCAGTACGGTCCGCCGCTCGGTTCGTACCCCTCGTCGCCCGGCATCAGCCAGCCCAGCGACCGCAACCGGTCCCTCAACACGTCGTCGACCGGGGGCTCGCCGGACGAGGGAAACGGCTTGACGGTCTCCGCGAGCAGGCAGTCCTCGATGCGGAGGAAGCGGACCACAGGTTCGGACAGCACCCGTGGCTTGCGCTTGCGACCGAACAAGCCTGGCGGCCGCTCCTCGGTCAGACGTGGACCATCGCATTCACGAATCCCCCGTCCGGCAGCGCGGACAGCGCCCGGGCCAGCCCCGCGCACCAGGCATCCCACCCAGCTGCTTCGGGATCCATCCCTCGTCCTCGTTCGGCGGATGTGCCCGCATGTCCGGGTCGGGATCGGGATCGGAGCCGCCTGTCGGAATCGAACCGACGACCTATTCATTACGAGTGAATCGCTCTACCGACTGAGCTAAGGCGGCGCGCTGCCCGTCGGTCGAACCGCCCTGGCAACGGCCGGAAGTATACGGACGGCGAGCGCGCGGCACGGAATCGGCGTACGCCGTCGGTCGAGCCTGTCGCGTGTCAGGGGCAGGCGAGGGACGAGCCCTCTCGAGGGGGACCACGGCCTCAGCACGACGTCCCGTTCGCCGGCACCGTCCCGGAGACGAGGTAGGACTCGACGACGTGGTCGATACAGGGGTTGCCGGTGGCGTACGCCGTATGACCGTCGCCGTCGCGCGAGACCAGGACGCCGGAGTCGAGCTGGCGGGCGAGGTCGACGGCCCAGCGGAACGGCGTTGCCGGGTCGCGGGTGGTGCCGATCACCACGATCGGCGACGCCCCCTTGGCGTGGATGACCGGCACCTGCTCGTCACTGCGCGGGGTGAAGCCCCGGCACGACGTCAAACTCCAGGCGTTGGCCCGCCCGAAGACCGGGGAGGCCTTCTCGAAGGCTGGGATCTCCGACGGAATCCTCGAGAAGGGGACCGAGGCCGGGTTGTCGAGGCAGGAGATGGTGAAGAACGCCTCGAGCATGTTGCTGCGGAAGGTGCCGTCGGTGTTGCGGTCGGCGTAGGCGTCGGCGAGCGCCATCAGCACGGACCCGTCACCCTGCAGCGCCGACCGAAGCCCGGCGCTGAGCACGATCCAGGTGTCTCGGTCGTAGAGCGCGGCGACGATCCCGTAGTAGGCGTCGCCCACGGCGAGCTCGCGGCCGTTCCCCGCCGGGATGGGGTGGCGGGTGAGCCGGTCCAGCAGAGCCGAGATCGTCTGCTCGGCCCCGGGCACGGTCCTACCCAGGAAGCACCCCTCCGCCGACAGGAGGCAGTTGCTGAGGTAGGCGTCGAGGGCCTTCTGGAAGCCCGCTGTCTGCTGCAGACTCAGGGCGCGCAGGCCCAGCGTCGGGTCGACGGCGCCGTCGAGCACGAAGCGGCCGACCCGGTGGGGGAAGAGCTGCGCGTACGTCGCGCCCAGCTCGGTGCCGTAGGACGAGCCGAGATACGTCAGCGTGCGCTCCCCGAGCGCGGCCCGCAGGACGTCCATGTCACGGGCGGAGTCCACGGTCGACACGTGCGCCGCGAGGTCGCCCGACCGGTGTGAGCACCCGGTCGCGAGGCGGTGCTGCCAGTGCCGGAAGGTCGCCTTCTCGGCGGGTGTGCGGGGGTTGGGGTCGGAGGCGAGGTACCGGTTGAGCGCGGCGTCGCTGAGGCAGTCGACCGGCGAGCTGTCACCGGTGCCGCGCGGGTCGAAGCCCACGATGTCGAAGTGGGCGAGCAGCGGGTCGCCGAACCGGCGACTGGCGGCGAACGACGTGCCGGGAGCGCCCGGACCACCCGGGTTGACCACCAGGGAGCCGATCCGCGAGCCCGACGCCGGAACCTTGAGCACAGCGAGCGTGATGGTCCTGCCGCCCGGATCCTGGTAGTCGAGAGGGACGGTCAGCCGTGCACACTGGTCGCCGTCGTTGCAGGCGGACCAGTCGAGATGTTGGTCGTAGAACCGGGCCAATGCGGGGGACGGCGGTGTCGTGGCGGGCGCCCCACCGGTCGGCGTGACCGGCGTCGGTCCGGCGTCGCCCGAGCCCGTGTCGCGGGCCACGAGGATGCCGGCACCAGCGATGAGCACCACGACCACCACGAGGACGACCGCGACGACGAGCCGCCTCACCAGCGCCTCATCGGGTGGGCGCCTTCAGCGCGACCATCAGCGACTCGAGCGCCAGCGGCACCGGGACGTTGAACTCGAGCATCTGCTCGCGGGCGTCGAAGATCCAACCGATCCGGCGCAGGTTGAGCTCCGGGGTCGAGGTGCGGACGATCGTCTCGACGTCTCGCCGGAGCTCCTCGTTGACCAGAGCTCCGCCGCCGGCGGCCATCGCGATCGCGTCGCGGTACATCGACACCAGGTCCATGAGACCGCGGTCGACGACGTCGAGGTGGCGGCGCTTGGCCCGAGCCTTCTGGGCGCGCTCGAGCGCTGCCAGGGCCGGGGCGTACTCGCGAGGACGGCGCCCGCGCTCCACCACGCCGTACGACGCGTCGAGGTCGGCGCGCTCGCGGGCGTCGAGCTCGCCGGTGATCAGGTCGGCCTCTTCCTGAGTGGTCTCGACGAGGTTCTGTGCGGCGTTCATGCAGGCGGCAAGGCTGGTCAGACCGGCCGGGATCGAGACGACCTCCTTGCGCCGGTGACGAGCGCCCTCGTCGCGGGCCAGCGCTCGCGCCCGTCCGATGTGACCCTGGCTGGCCCGGGCGGCATACGACGCCAGCGCGGGCTCGACGTCGTCGACCCGGGTCAGGAAGTCCGCGACCTCTTCGACCGACGGAGTGGTCAGTGTGACCAGCCGGCACCGGGAGCGGATCGTGGGCAGGAGGTCCTCGACCGTGGGTGCGCACAGCATCCAGACCGTGCGTTCGCTGGGCTCCTCGATCGCCTTGAGAAGGGCGTTGGCGGCCTGATCGGTCAGCCGGTCGGCGTCCTCGACGATGATGATCTGCCATCGCCGGCCGACCGGCGACAGCGCGGACCGGCGTACCAGGTCGCGGACCTCGTCGACCCCCAGCGACAGCCGCTCGGTGCGGACGACCGTCACGTCGGCATGGCTGCCGGCCAGCACCGTGTGGCAGGAGTGGCAGGAGCCGCAGCCGGGAGGGTCCTCCTCGCACTGCAGCGCCGCGGCGAAGGCGATCGCGGCGTTGGACCTGCCGGAGCCGGGCGGACCGGTGAAGAGGAAGGCGTGGCTCATCGCCTGCCCGGAGACGGCGGCGCGCAGCGACTCGATCGCCCGGCGCTGGCCGACCAACGTGTCCCAGACGCTCGCGGTCACCGTGGTCATCGCACCGCCTGCCCCAGCAGCGGCTCGACCCGGCTCAGCACAGCGCCGGCGATCTCGTCGGCCGGGCGACGCGCGTCGAGGACGAGGTAGTGGTCGGGGTCGGCCGCCGCCAGTGCCAGGAACCCTTCGCGGACGCGGTCGTGGAACTCCGGCGACTCGCCCTCGATCCGGTCGCGCTCGTCGAACCGGCCGAGCCCGTGCTCGGGCTCGAGGTCGAGTACGACGGTCAGGTGCGGGCGCAGGTCGCGGGTCGCCCAGCGCGCCACCCGCGCCACCTCGTCGACGGCCAGGGTGCGGCCGGCGCCCTGGTAGGCGAGTATCGAGTCGACGTAACGGTCGGTGATCACCACCTCACCGCGCGCCAGGGCAGGCAGCACGACGGTGTCGACGTGCTCGGCCTTGTCGGCGGCGTAGAGCAGCACCTCGGTGAGGTGAGACAGCTCGCCGGTGGCCGGGTCGAGCACGATCCGCCGGATCTCCTTGCCGACGGCGGTGTCGCCCGGCTCGAAGGTGAGCAGGGTGTGGAAACCGCGCTCGGTGAGCGAGGCCGCGAGGGCACGGGCCTGGGTCGACTTGCCCGCGCCTTCGCCGCCCTCGAAGCAGACGAAGACCCCGGTGGTCGTGTGCACGCCCCTCGCCTTCTGCCGGTCTCGCGCTCGGGTGGTCGGTGACGCCCTCGCTCGGTGGTCGAGCGTAGTCGAGGCCACCTACGGTTCTCGCTACGGTGACGCCATGACGGCTACGACGTCCGCGTCGCCCGGGCTGGTCACCTCGGACAAGGTCATCCTCGGCAGCGCCGTCGTCCTCGGCGTCCTGGCCGGTCTCGCCGACCGCGGCCACTGGAACTCCGTGGTCGCCTTCTTCGTGTCGGCCGCCGCCGTGTGCGTCCTGGCCTCGGTGGTCGGTCGCTCCGTGGAGCAGCTCGGCGACCGCTTCGGCGCCGGCGCGACCGGCGTCCTGCAGTCGGCGCTGGGCAACCTGCCCGAGCTCTTCATCTGCATCTTCTCGCTCCGGGCCGGGCTGGACGACGTGGTCCGGGCGGCCCTGGTCGGCTCGATCCTGGCGAACCTCCTGCTGGTCCTGGGCCTGGCGTTCCTCGTCGGGGGCCTCCGGCACGGCACCCAGCAGCTCGGCTCCGACCGGGCCCGCACGATCGTCGTCCTGATGCTGCTGTCGGTCTCGGCCTGGGCGTTGCCGTCGTTCACCCAGTGGCTGCACACCCCGGCCTCCGCGCACGAGACGACGTTCTCGGTGATCGTCTCGGTGCTGCTGCTGCTCCTCTTCGCCGCCTCGCTGCCGTTCTCGCTGCGCCGCGACTCCTCGGACGACGCCGGGGAGCACGACCAGCCGCGATGGCCGATCGGGCTCGCGGTGGGTCTGCTGGCGGTCGCCGGCATCGCGGCGGCGTTCGTGTCCGAGTGGTTCGTCAACGCGCTTCAGCCGGCGATGGACGCCCTCTCGATCAACGAGACGTTCGCCGGGCTGGTGATCGTCGCCATCGCCGGCAACGCGGTCGAGAACGTCGTCGGCGTCCAGCTCGCGGCGCGGGACCAGTCGGCGTACGCCTTCTCGGTGATCCTCAACAGCCCGATCCAGATCGCCCTGGTCCTCGCCCCCGCGCTGGTCCTGATCTCCCAGATCTTCGGGATCGGCTCGCTGACCCTGGTGCTGTCCCCGCTGCTCGTCGTGGTGCTGATGCTGGCGATCGTGCTGGCGGCCTTCATCGCCTTCGACGGCGAGTCGACCTGGCTCGAAGGCGGGTCACTGATCGTGCTCTACGTGATCATCGCCACCTCGTTCTGGTGGGGGTGAGGCCGGCTGCGAGCGAGGAACGAGCTCGCGGCCGAGGCTCTCCCGGTTGAGCGAGCCCACGGCTGAGCCTGCGAAGCCGTGACGGCGAGTCGAAACGAGGTGACGGTGCCTGGGCCTCGATCCCGGCCCAGGACCCCGGGTCTCGACACGGTCTCGCCTAGCGGCTCGACCGGCTCGACCACCGATGTCGACCGGCTCGACCACCGATGGCGACCGGCTCGACCACCGATGGCGACCGGCTCGACCACCGATGGCGACCGGCTCGACCACCGATGTCGACCGGCTCGACCACCCATCGTCAGACGATGGTCACCGGATGCCGGACGACGGCGTCGAAGAAGTAGCCGTTGTCGTTGTACGGCGTGACGAGGGGCTGCTGCCGGCCCGTCACGTCGGTGGCCCGGGCCATCACGACATGGTCCCCGCGATCCGGGCGCTGCCAGTCGTAGGCCCACTGGGTCCAGGCCTCGCGACGACCGCCCCGCACGATCCGGGCGCGTCCCCACGTGCTGCCACCGTCGGTGCTGACGTCGACATGGCCGATGGGCCCGGCACCGCTCCACGACCGTCCGGTCAGGATCACCTCGGGGCGGCGGACGAGGCTGTCACCCCAGGCCAGCTCGAATGCCGACCTGACCGGGTTGACCGTCAGCGGCGGGCTGTCCGGCGGGTAGGAGCCGCCCGTCATCCGGTACCAGATGGTGTTCCACGGCGACGTCTGCTCCTGTGTGGAGACCTCGAGCGACCCGAGCCACTTGATGCTGCCGATGCCCACCCAGCCGGGCAGCACGAGTCGCAAGGGGAAGCCGTGGTCGGGCAGCAGGTCCTGGCCGTTCTGGCCCCATGCCAGGAGTGCGTCGTCCAGAGCCTTGCTGACCGGGAACGGCCGGCGGACCGACCCGTAGTCCACCCCGCCGCTCACGTAGTGGTCGTCCAGCCCGGTCGCCATGATCGAGACGGCGGCCGGGTCGAGCCCGATCCGCTCCAGCACCGTGCGCAGGCGGACGCCCTCCCACTCCACCGCGCCCACGGCGCCCAGGGTCCACTGGGTGCCCGTCGCCGCCTTGCCCTGCTGGGTGTTGAAGAACGCCCGGCCGTTGCCGGTGCACTCGTGGATCGCGGCGATCCGGGTGGACCGCATCGCCCGCAGCTCGGCGTACGTCAGGGTCACTGGCTCGTCGGCGCCCCGAGGCGTTGCGAGCCCGTCCCCGAAGACTTGAAGCTGGTACGTCGCGGCGTCGATGCGCGGAGTCGCGGTGTGGTCACGGACGAAGAGGCGCGAGGGGGCCGTCAGATAGCGGTACGGGTCGACCGAGTCCCATCGCATCTCGGCATTGCTGCCGTAGTCGATGAACCACCGCGGCGGCAGCGGCTTGAGGATGTACGGCGCGCCGGCGAGGGCACGCTCGACGAGGGCGGGGAACGTGAGGAATCCGGCTCCGGCGGTGGCCGCCGTGAGTACCGCGCGGCGGCTCGGACGAGGTTGGTCTGGCATGCGCCAGACCCTAACACAAGTAAGTCACTCGCCTTACTATTGAATAGCTTCTACGATGACGTCGCCTTCTTGGTCGTCTTCTTCGCCGTCGACCTCTTCGGCGTCGACTTCCTGGTGGTCTTCTTGGTCCCACGCTTGGTGGTCTTCTTCGCCGGCCCCTTGGCCCGGCGCTCGGCGAGCAGCTCGGCGGCCCGCTCGAGGGTGATCGCCTCGACCGTGTCGTCCTTGCGCAGGGTGGCGTTGAACTCACCGTCGGTGACGTAGTCGCCGAACCGGCCCGACTTCACCACCACCGGAGCACCGGAGACCGGGTCGGGCCCGAGCTCCTTCAGCGGCGGGGCGGCTGCCGCGCGGCCGCGCTGCTTGGGCTGGGCGTAGATCGCCAGTGCCTCGTCGATCGTGATCGAGAGGAGCTGCTCCTCGGAGGTGAGCGAACGCGAGTCCGTGCCCTTCTTCAGGTAGGGCCCGTACCGCCCGTTCTGGGCGGTGATCTCGGTCCCGTCGGCGTCGGTGCCGACGACACGCGGCAGCGACAGCAGCTTCACCGCGTCCTCGAGGTCGACGGTGTCGAGCGACATCGACTTGAAGAGGGAGCCGGTGCGCGGTTTGGCGTTCTTGGGGGCGTCCTCGGGAAGCACCTCGGTGACGTAGGGCCCGTAGCGGCCGTTCTTCGCCACCACCTTGAAGCCGGTGTCCGGGTGGACGCCGAGGTCCTTCTCCTCCCCGGCCGGGTTGGCGAGCAGCTCCCGGGCCTTGGGCAGGGTCAGCTCGTCGGGCGGCAGGTCGTCCGGGACGTTGGCGCGGACCGCAGCGCCGTGCCCTCCCCCGGGGCCCTCGAGATAGGGGCCGTAGCGGCCGACCCGGAGCACGACGCCGGAGTCCGGGCCACCGACAGGGAACGTCGCCAGCTCCTTGGCGTCGATCTCGCCGAGCTCGCTGACGAGCTGCCGCAACCCGATGTAGCGGTCGGAGCCGAAGTAGAACTCCTCCAGCTCGGTGACGCGGTCGGCACGCCCGGCCGCGATCTCGTCCAGCACGTCCTCCATGCTCGCGGTGAACTCGTAGCTGATCTGCCGCGGGAAGTGCTCCTCGAGCAGCCTCACCACGGAGAACGCGATCCAGGCCGGCACCAACGCCGTGCCCTTCTTGTAGACGTACCCGCGGTTGAGGATCGTCCCGATGATCGAGGCGTACGTCGACGGCCTGCCGATCTCGCGGTCCTCGAGCTCCTTGATCAACGTCGCCTCGGTGTATCGGGCCGGCGGCTTCGTCTCGTGCCCGCTCGGCGTCAGCGACGCCGCGGACACCGGCTCGCCCTCGTGCAGGTCGGGCAGCGGGGTCTCGGCGTCGTCGGAGCGCTTGTTGTTGTCGGTGCCCTCGACGTACGCCTTGAGGAAGCCGTGGAAGGTGATCACCCGACCGCTCGCGGAGAACACCACGTCGCGGCCGTCGGACGTGCCCCCGCCGATGCGGATAGACACCGACTGGCCGACCGCGTCCTTCATCTGCGAGGCGACGGTGCGCATCCAGATCAGCTCGTACAGCCGGAACTGGTCGCCGGTGAGGCCGGTCTCGGCGGGGGTGCGGAAGCGGTCACCGGAAGGGCGGATCGCCTCGTGCGCCTCCTGGGCGTTCTTCACCTTGGAGGCGTAGGCGCGCGGCGCATCGGGGAGGTACTCCGCGCCGTACAGCTCGCGCACCTGCGACCGGGCGGCCCCGACCGCGGCGTCCGAGAGCGTCGTCGAGTCGGTGCGCATGTAGGTGATGTAGCCACCTTCGTAGAGGCGCTGCGCCACCGACATCGCCGTCGAGGCGCTCATCCCGAGCTTGCGGCTCGCCTCCTGCTGCATCGTGGTCGTCCGGAAGGGCGCGTAGGGCTGACGGCGGTAGGGCTTGGACTCCACCGAGCGCACGTCGTACGACGTGTCGCGCAACGCCGCGACCAGCGCCTCGGCGGCGTTGCGGTCCAGGTGGACCCGGTCGGTCTGGCGCTTGCCCTTGAGCTCACCGTCGTTGCCGAAGTCGGAGCCGCCGGCCACGCGCACCTGGTCGACCGAGTGCAGCTTGGCCGGGAACATCCGGGGCTCCTTGCCGGAGCCGGCGTCGAAGGTGCCCTCGAGGTCCCAGTACGACGCGACCCGGAACGCCATCCGCTCCCGCTCGCGGTCGACGACCAGCCTGGTCGCGACCGACTGCACGCGTCCCGCGGACAGGCCCGACATGACCTTCTTCCACAGCACGGGGCTGACCTCGTAGCCGTACAGGCGGTCGAGGATGCGCCGGGTCTCCTGGGCCTCCACCAGGTCGTCGATGATGTCGCGGGGGTTCTCGACCGCGGCCAGGATCGCCGGCCCGGTGATCTCGTGGAACACCATCCGGTGCACCGGGATCCCCCTGGGCTTGAGCTCGTCGAGCAGGTGCCAGGCGATGGCCTCGCCCTCGCGGTCCTCGTCGGTGGCGAGGTAGAGCTCGTCGGCGTCCTTGAGGAGCTTCTTCAGCTTCGCGATGTGGCTCTTCTTGTCGCGCGGGACGACGTAGTAGGGCTCGAAGCCGTTGTCGACGTCGACCGCGAGCCGGCCCCAGGGCTTGTCCTTGATCTTGGCCGGGGTGTCGGCCGCAGAGTTGGGCAGGTCGCGGATGTGACCGACCGAGGACTCGACGACGTAGTCGTCGCCCAGGTAGCCGCCGATCGTCCGCGCTTTCGCGGGCGACTCGACGATCACCAGCTTGTGTGCCACTGCTTCCCCCTGACTCGAAACGCCTGTGAGACGGTGCTCCACCGGACTCACGGCGGATCACGGTAGCGCGTGGGACCCACTCTCTTGTTCCCCGTCCCCAGGAACGGGTCGCATCCGGCCTGGTCAGACGGGGGTCAGGAAGCCCTCGTCGACCAGGCTCCGCACGGCCGGCAGGTACGCCGTGGTGAGCTCGGCGCGCTCGCGGTCGAGGAGCACGGCCAGAGCGTCGAGGATCCGGCCGATGGTGAGCTCGCCGTCGCAGGCTCCGGCCAGGGCCGCCTCGACGGTGTCGACACGCCGGGCACGGCACAGACCGCGGCGCCGGCGGAGCACGATCGACTCGGGGTCCTCCGCCCCGGGGCCGCCGTATGTCTCCTGCACGACGTCGACCCGGAGCTGGAGCCTGCTCGACTCGGCGACCGGGACGGCCCGGTCGGTAGCCCACTCCTCCACCGCCGGCGCGATGGGCTGCTCGACGGCGTACGGGTGGTCGAGCAGCTCGTGCGCGTGGCCGCCCCTTCGTAGGTTCACCCAGCCGAACCCGACCCCGCGGATCCGCTGCTCGTCGAACCATCGCAGCCACTCGTCGTACGCCTCGAGGTAGCCCGGGCCGCCGTGGCGGCCGGCGTCCTTGAGCCAGAGCTCGACGTACGCCGGCGGGTCGAGGACCTCACGCTGGACCACCAGCGCGTCACAGTCGTCGGCCAGCCAGCCCCCCAGACGTTCATCCCAGGTCTGGTCGTCGTGGATCGCCCAGTTGGCGACGACGTGGCACCAGCCCCCGTCGTTCAGCCGCGCCGGTGCCCCTCGGACCACCGCCTCGACGACCTGGTCGCCGGGAAGGCCGGAGTCGCGGTAGACGAAGCGCTCGCCGGTCGCCGACGAGATCACGAAGGGCGGGTTGGTCGCGATCACGTCGAAGGTCTCGTCGCCGACCGCCTCCCACAGCGAGCCGTCCCGGAGATCGACCCTGACGTCGTTGAGGGCGGCGTTGAAGGCGGTGACCGCGAGTGCGCGGGCGTTGACGTCGGTGGCGACGACCTGCTCGGCGTGGGTGGTGAGGTGCAGCGACTGCACGCCGCAGCCGGTGCCGAGGTCGAGTGCGCGGGCGACGGGGCGACGGCTCGTGAGCTGGGCGAGGCTCGTGGACGCGGGGCTGACGCACAGCACGTGGTCGGGCTGCACCCGGATCGGCTGGCCGTCGAGCCCCGGGGTGAGGTCGCTGAGCACCCACCAGTCGTGGATGTCGTCGGCATATGGCCGGCAGTCGAGGACGGCGCGCACCTCGCCGGCCGAGGCGACGAGGAGACCGCCCTCGGCCAGACCGGCCACCAGGCCGGGGAGGGCACGGTCGGCGTCGGCTCGGGGGACGCTGGTCTGGAGGAGGAAGAGCCGGACCAGGGTCGCCAGCGGCGACCCTTCCGTCGTACGCCGGAGGGCGGGGGTGGTCTCGTTGCGCCCCAGCGCCGCGCGGGCGGTCTCGCCGAGGAGGTCGCCGACAGCATCGAAGGAGTAGTCCGCGGCGGCGAGAGCATCGCGCAGCGGTGGCGCGAGGGAGAGAGCGGGGACGCCGGTCACACGCTGCTCACGCATGGGGTCATCGTTCCACCGCAGCAGGCATCGTCCTGGCTGACGACGAGGGCCATGGGACGGGTTGGCCTGGTGGAGCGGGCGGACGGCGGTCGAGGACGGCGCGCACCATCGGGCCCGCCGGTCACGCGCTGCTCACGCATGGGGTCATCGCTCCACCGCAGCGGACGCCCCGGTCGCTCGACCTCAGCCGCTCGACCTCGCGTGATGCTTGGATCGAGCATGACTCGTGGACTCCGCCTGCTGACCGCCGCCGCCCTCGCCTCAGGTGTGATGGCCTCGACTGCTGTTCCGTCCTCTGCGTCCGGGGGTCCCGCGGGTGGCGGCAGCGGGCACGACTCGTCCGCTCGCAGCGGCGTGGTGCGGGGTCAGATCACGTTCATCAAGAGGCCCGCCCATCCGTGGCGGAGCCGGATCACCTGGATCGCCCGGCGACAGCAGGCCGACGGCACCTGGAAGGTGATCGCCCACAACTCGTGGCGAGCCGGGTCGGGCTTCCCGGGTCGTTACACCACCAACGCCTGCGTGAAGGGTCGCGGCTGGCTCCCCAACGGGCGCTACACGCTGCGGCAGTACAACGACTACCCCGGCACCCTGATCCACGGCCGCGCCTTCCGGCTCTCCGACAAGAGGTGCGCCAACGGGACTCTCCGGCAGGCCCTGTTCATCCACACGGAGGCCGGACCCGGGAACACCCAGTGCCCCGACAAGCCCGGCGACCAGCTCTGCCGGTGGGAGTACCCGAAGATCAACGACTACACCTCGCACGGCTGCATCAAGATGTCCCCCGGCGCGATCCTCGCCCTGACCCGCGCGTACCACCGATTCTTCAAGGCCGGCGTCCGCTACCCCACCTCTCGGGTCTCTCTCCTCGTCCGCTGACCACGTGCGGAGATGACGACGACCCGCCCGGGTGCTCCCGGACGGGCCGTCGTGACCGGGTGTTCAGTCGCTGAAGGTGCCGTGCTCGAGTGTCGAGCTCAGCCGTGCGACTCGAACTGCCGCGTCACCGTCGCGTCGGTGTCCGCGGCGTGGGCACCTGGCGACGTGGCCGGTGCGACCGGCTCGTCGATCGGCGCCGGCGAACGCGGCGTGGCGGACTGCCCGGAGTCGTCGCCGATCACCGTCGAACGGCGCTTGGACACGATCACCGCTGCCGCGATGCCGCCCGCGGCCAGCAGCGCGATCACGATCCGCAGCCAGTCGCGCTGGTCGGTGCCGTATGACATCTTGACGATGGCCGCGACGATCAACAGCGAGACCAGGTTCATCACCTTGAGCAGCGGGTTGATCGCGGGTCCGGCAGTGTCCTTGAACGGGTCGCCGACGGTGTCACCGATCACGGTCGCGGAGTGGGCCTCGGAGCCCTTGCCGCCGTGGTGACCGTCCTCGACGAGCTTCTTCGCGTTGTCCCACGCACCACCGGAGTTGGCCAGGAAGATCGCCATCAGGGTGCCGGTCGCGATCGCGCCGACCAGGAAGCCGGCCAGTGGGCCGATGCCGAGGCCGAAGCCCACGGCGATCGGGGCCAGGATGGCGAGTAGGCCGGGCGTGGCGAGCTCTCGCAGCGAGTCGCGGGTCACGATGTCGACCACACGGCCGTACTCCGGCCGTCCGGTGCCTTCCATGATCCCCGGGATGTCGCGGAACTGGCGGCGTACCTCGAACACGACCGCGCCCGCCGCACGACCCACGGCGTTGATCGCCAGGCCGGAGAACAGGAACACCGTGGCGGCTCCGAGGATCACGCCGACGATCAGCTTGGCGTCGAAGACCAGGAAGGCGTCACCGAAGCCGAGAGCCTCGCCCCTGGTCGGGTGGGCCTCGTTGAACGCCTGGATCGCGGACTGGGTGTACGACGCGAACAGCGCGCTCGCGGCAAGAACCGCGGTCGCGATCGCGATGCCCTTGGTGATCGCCTTGGTGGTGTTCCCGACGGCGTCGAGCTCGGTGAGGATCTGGGCGCCCTCGCCGTGCACGTCACCGGACATCTCGGCGATGCCTTGAGCGTTGTCGGACACCGGGCCGAAGGTGTCCATCGCGACGATGACACCGACCGTGGTCAGCAGGCCACAGCCGGCCAACGCGACGGCGAACAGGGCCACCGACCCACCGACGAGCGCGGCGATGAACACCGCAGCGCCGATCACGAGCGCGGTGTACACCGAGGACTCGAAGCCCACCGAGATGCCGGACAGGATGACGGTGGCCGCACCCGTGAGGGAGGTCCGGCCGACGTCCTTGACCGGACGGTAGTCGGTTCCGGTGAAGTAGCCGGTCAGCGCGAGGATCCCCGACGCGAGGGCGATGCCGAGCACGACGGCGACGGCGGCGATCAGGCGCGGGCTGTTCCCGGGCAGACCCGTGGCGAGCAGGCTGTTGTTGAGGTCGAGCCCGGACAGGTCGTTCCACGAACCCGGCAGGTAGACGAAGGCGAGGATCACGCAGGCGACCGCGCTGATCGCGGCGGAGATGTAGAAGGCGCGGTTGATGGTCACCAGGCCGTTCTCGCCCGCGCGGGGCTTGCACAGGTAGGTGCCGACGACTGCCGTCAGCGCTCCGATCGCGGGGATGAGCAGCGGGAAGACCAAGCCCTTGTCGCCGAGCGCCTGCGAACCCAGGATCAGCGCGGCGACCAGGGTCACGGCGTACGACTCGAAGAGGTCTGCAGCCATGCCGGCGCAGTCACCGACGTTGTCGCCGACGTTGTCGGCGATGGTGGCGGCGTTGCGGGGGTCGTCCTCGGGGATGTTCTGCTCGACCTTGCCGACGAGGTCGGCGCCGACGTCGGCGGCCTTGGTGAAGATTCCGCCGCCGACACGCATGAACATCGCGAGCAGCGCGGCACCGAATCCGAAGCCCTCGAGCACGTGTGGCGCCTTGTCGCGGAACAGGAGCACGACGACGCTCGCCCCGAGCAGACCCAGGCCGACCGTCAGCATGCCGACCGTTGCTCCGGTGCGGAAGCCGACGTTCATCGCCGGGTCGCGGCCCTTCTCGTTGGCCGCGGCGGCGACGCGCAGGTTGGCGCGCACCGCCAGGCTCATACCGAGGTAGCCGACCGTGGCGGAGAAGAGCGCGCCGAGCAGGAAGAAGATCGACCGGCCGATACGCACCCCCCAGTCGTCGGCGGGCAGCAGCATCAGCGCGAAGAAGGCCACGGCAGCGAAGACCGCGAGCGTGCGGAACTGCCGCTGCAGGTAGGCGTTGGCACCCTCCTGCACCGCATGCGCGATGTTCTTCATGTTGTCGGTACCGTCGCCGGCGGCAAGGACCTCCTGGCGGAACATGTACGCCATCGCGAGCGCGCCGAGCGCGATCAGGAAGACGACGATGACCAGGACGAGGTTGCCCCCGGAGAGGTGCACCACGTCGGGACTGATCCCGGTCATGTACTTCCTCCTGGGAAACGCGTTCACTCGAACGGCGCGGATTGTGCCATGCGCCCCGGGGATCATGTCAGACCGTCGTGGCCCGTCTCACACCGGGTGCGAGGGGGTCGGGCGGGCGGTGGGGGCGCTCCGGCGTACGACGTGGGTCGCCGGGGCGGCCCTGTGCCGTGTCAGCTGGCTGTGAGCGCCGACTCCGCCGTGTCGTGGATGACGAACACCTTGGCCAGACCGGTGATCCGGAAGATCTTCAGCAGGCGGTCCTGGTTGCACACCAACTGCAGCGAACCGTCGTGGGCACGGACCTTCTTGAGCCCGCCGACGAGGACGCCGAGGCCCGTGGAGTCGAGGAACTCGACCTCGGACATGTCGATCACGAGGTCGTAGGTGCCCGCTGCGACCAGCTCGGTGATCGCCTCGCGCAGGCGGGGCGCGGTGTAGACGTCGATCTCGCCGGCGACGGCGACCACGGTGCGGCCCTCGGCCTCGCGCGTCGTAATCGTCAGGTCCACGTGTGCACTCCAAGTTCCCCGGTCGGGCGGCGGTGCAGTGGCCCGATCCCTAGGCGCCTATCAAACCATGCCAGTGCGACCCGTGGAGAAAATCCCCCACAGCGACCCAGCTCCGGTCGGCGGGCTTTGGGAGACTGGTCCGGTGAGGGGAGTCGCGGAGGACTCGACCGCTCGCCGGGTGGCGGGACGGGGTGGTGTCGAGGCCCTCGGCCGGCGGTTGGCGGAGGGTCCTGGGCGCGAGGACTCGCTGAGCCATCTCCGCCTGTTGCCCCGGCGTGCGGCGCTGACGACCCCCTGGCCGGACTGGGTTCACCCCGACGTCGTCGCGGCGTTCCGCCGGCGCGGCGTCACCGATCTGTGGCGCCACCAGGCGGTCGCGGCCGAGGCTGCGCGCACCCGGCAGCACGTCGTACTGTCGACGGGCACGGCGTCGGGCAAGTCGCTGGCCTACCAGCTGCCCGCCCTCACCGCGATCCTCGAGCGGCGCGGGCCCCGGGCCGAACGCGGCGCGAGCACGCTGTACATCAGCCCCACGAAAGCACTCGCCCAGGACCAGCTCGCGTCGGTGGCAGCGCTCGGGCTCGACGTACGGGTCGCCACGCACGACGGCGACTCGTCGTACGACGAGCGCGACTGGACCCGCGAGCACGGTGAATACGTGCTCACCAACCCCGACATGCTGCACCGCTCGCTCCTGCCGCGACACGAGCGCTGGTCCGGACTGTTCCGGTCGCTCGACCTCGTCGTGGTCGACGAGTGCCATTACTACCGAGGTGTCTTCGGTGCCCATGTGGCGCAGGTGCTACGCCGCTTGCGCCGGATCTGCGCCTTCCACGGGAGCGAACCCACCTTCGTGCTCGCGTCGGCCACGATCGGCAACCCTGCGGAGCACGCCGCGCGGCTCACCGGCCTCGACGTGATGGGCGTGCGGCACGACGACTCACCCCGCGGCGAGATCGCGCTCGCGCTCTGGGAGCCCCGCTTCACGGCGTACGTCGGCGAGAACGGCGCGCCCGTCCGCCGCGCGGCGTCGTCGGAGTCCGCTGATCTGCTGGCCGACCTGGTCAGCGAGGGCGTACGGACGCTCGCGTTCGTGCGGTCGCGCCGGGCCGCGGAGCAGGTCGCGACGACGACAGCCGACTTGGTGGCGCAGGTCGACCCCGAGCTGCCCGCGAGGGTGGCGAGCTACCGCGGCGGCTACCTTCCCGAGGAGCGCCGCGACATCGAGCAGGCGCTCCGTGACGGGCGTCTGCTCGGACTCGCCGCCACCAACGCCCTCGAGCTCGGCATCGACGTCGCCGGTCTGGACGCCGTACTCGTGGCCGGCTTCCCCGGCACCCGCGCGGCCTGGTGGCAGCAGGTCGGACGTGCCGGCCGCCACGCCGGCGACGCGCTGGCCGTGCTCGTGGCCCGCGACGACCCGCTGGACACCTACCTGGTCACGCACCCCGAAGCGCTCCTCGACCAGGACGTGGAGCAGACGGTGTTCGACCCCGCCAATCCGTACGTCCTCGGCCCCCACCTGTGTGCGGCCGCACAGGAGGTCCCCCTCCGTGAGGCCGACCTCGACGGGTTCGGCTCGACGGCGCGCGCCCTCGTGGACGAGCTCACCGAGGCCGGCCGACTGCGACGACGGCCGCACGGGTGGTACTGGACCCACTCCGAGCCTGCCAGCGCACTGACAGATATCCGCTCCGGCAGCGGCCGTCCGATCGCGCTCGTGGAGGGGAGCACCGGCCGGGTGGTCGGCACGGTCGACGGGTCCAGCGCGCATGCCACCGCTCATGCCGGCGCGGTGTACGTCCATCGCGGCGAGACGTGGCTGGTCGAGGCCCTCGACCTCGACGAGCACGTCGCGACGATCGAACGCGCCGAGGTGGACTACTCCACGACCGCTCGCGAGCTCACCGACATCAGGGTCGACGAGGAGCTGGCCCACGAGGTCTGGGGTGGCGCCAGGATCAGCGTCGGGACGGTCGAGGTGTCGCACCAGGTCGTGTCATTTGTACGTCGCCGCCAGCCGTCTGGAGTCGTGATCGACGAGGTATCGCTCGACCTGCCGGTGCAGACCCTCACCACCCAGGCGGTCTGGTGGAGCCTGGACGACGCGCTTCTCGAGGAGACCGGCATGTTGTCCGCCGACCTGCCCGGCGCGGCCCACGCGGCCGAGCACTGCTCGATCGGGCTGCTGCCACTCTTCGCCACCTGTGACCGCTGGGACATCGGAGGCGTGTCGACGGCGCGCCACGCTGACACCGGCCGGCTCACCGTCTTCGTGTACGACGGTCATCCGGGTGGCGCCGGCTTCAGCGCCCGCGGCTTCGAGGCCGCGCGCGCCTGGCTGACGGCGACCCGGGAGACCATCGCGTCGTGCGGCTGCCCGGACGGCTGTCCCTCCTGCGTCCAGTCACCCAAGTGCGGCAACCAGAACCATCCACTCGACAAGTCGGGAGCTCTCCGGCTCCTCGACACGCTGCTCGATGAGGCTCCTCCGCACGCCTAGGCTCACGGCGCCGGCCCCGCCCGCGACCGGGCCGACAGGTCGGCGATCTGTCCGAGCCAGCGGGGACCCGTCGCGGAGACCGAGACGTCCACGACCCGGCCGTCGGTATGGCAGTCGGTGAGCCGCACATGGTTGGCCGTGGCCACGGCGGCGGCGGCGCCACATCCGTCGAGCCCCTGCGTCCCCGCGGCGGCTCCGGCGAGCGCGGCCAGATCGGCGCCCGACTGTGCCGCCCGATGGGCGATCACCATGGCGGAGACCACACCCAGCGCCGCTCCCACCAGCAGCAGCACGCCCGCCATGGCGATGACCAGCACCGTCGCCGAGCCCCGCTGGTCGCGGCGACGGCTCACGGAGACCCCTCGGCCGCGGCGACTGCGTCGGCGTGCACGTGCGCTGCGGGCAGGAAGCCG
>JAFMQY010000132.1:5378-11011 GCA_017354415.1 Nocardioides sp. | reverse complement strand
CTTGAAGTCATACCCGTCGGGGTACTGCGTGCGGGCCGGGTCGGTCGCCGGGTCCCAGTACGGGTTCTTCTCCAGCACCAGCTCCTTGGCCGGGCTGTAGGACTTGATCATGTACGGACCGGTCGACCACGGGTGGTTCTTGTAGGTCTTCGGGTTCGACACGCTGCCGAGCGGCACCGGGCCGTTGGCCGGGAAGGATCCCCAGTACGGCATGTCCGGGAACGGCTTGGCCATGGTGATGGTGATCGTGCTGCCGTGGACCTGGATCCCCTTGAAGATCGTGCCGGGCGGCTGGTGCTCGGTGTAGGGGCCCTTGTAGGCCGAGCCGCCCTTGAAGTACACGTTCGAGTAGTACTGGCACGGGCCGGTCGGGAACGTCGCGGCGTCCATGCACCGGGTCATCCCCCAGGCCACCTCTCGCGCGGTCACCGGCTTGCCGTTCTCGCCCCACTTCACGCCGGGACGGATCGTGAAGCTCCACTTGGTGTAGTTGTCGTTGTGGGTCCCCAGATCGGTCGCGAGGTCCGGGACCAGCACCATCTGCTTGGTGTTCGGGTCGTACTTGTACTGGGTCAGGGACCGCCCGATCAGCCCACTGAAGATCGACGAGGTGTCGACGTAGTAGATCTCGCTCGGGTCGAGCGTGGTGGTCAGACCGGTGAGGGTGAGCACCGTGACGGTGCCGCCCTTCTGGGCACCCGCGATGGTGACCGGGCCCTTGGCTGTCGGGTCCTGGCCGTTGCCGGTGTTCCCCAGCTCCTTGTTGTTCTGCCCGCTCGAACCGGTTGCGCCGCTGCTACCGCCGCTGCCACCGCACGCTGCGAGGGCCAGAAGCCCTGCTGTGGACAGGGCGACAAGCGGAGTCTTGAGTCTCATGTACGCGCCTTTCGCTGACTGATGTCTCGGGGGTCGCCGAGACGTGCACAGGGGCAGGACCCAGCGATCGGCCCGATCCAACCCCGGAGGACAGGAAACCAGCGGACAATCGCCATCCGATATCGATGAGATAACGAATGGATATCGGCCGGAAATGGTCCCATAAAGGTCACGGATCAAGCGCGGATCACGGTGCGGTATCGAACGTGTTACGACACGCCGTGACACGCCGAGGCTGACTGAGAATTTCCCGATAATAAGCAGAGGAAGGGCTGAGAAGAATGCTCCTGGCAATCGCCGCCCGGGAACGACCGTGCCGAACGTCACACGGGCGTCGGCCGGTCAGGGGTGCACGGCCGTGAGCGTCAGCGCGAACCCGGGGTTCGCCGCCTGGGACACGCCGTGGCAGGAGAACTGCGTGCCTCGGCGGCAACGGAAGCGCGTGGACGCGTTGGCGAGGGTCACCGTCACCGACGTGGTGGTCGCGGTGCTGAACGGGACGCGCGCCGTGCCGTCGCCGTGACGGTTGAGCTTCACCGCCGTGCGGGTCATCGGGTTGTCGGCCCGCTTCACCAGGATCACGGCCGCGGGCGCCTTCGCCCGGCCGGGGCCACGCACGTTGACCTGGAGGCGCCACCCGCTGTCGCTGAGATCCGCTCCGGGGACGGCCTTCACGTCGACCGACGCGAGGTGCTTGACGTGGTAGGTCGTCGAGCCGGTCGAGGGCGTCGCCTGGGTCAGGGTGACCTTGTTCGCGACCCGTGAGGCGGGATAGTGCGCGCCCTCGGGATAGGTGTTGGCGGGGACCGTGTTGCCGTTGGCGTAGCGGGCGAAGACCGATGTCATGCCTCCATGACGGCTGAGGGCTGAGTGGATCGCCTGCGCCGAGAACTCGTGCCCGCCGCGGCGGAAGGAGGCCGCGTCGGTCCAGATCTTCTTCACGACATCGCGGCCGTAATGCTGGCTGAGGTACTGGAAGAACAGCCAGTTCCCGTAGATCGCGAAGCCGTTCCCGCCATCGAGTGCGTCGAGCGGCGTACCGGGGTGGTTGATCTGGCCGTACGGGAGGTACTGGCGGTTGTCGTTCCCGGGGTCGTCGAACTGCTCCTCCATCCAGGTGGCGGTGGCCTCCTTCATCCAGGTGTCCTCGCGGACGTCGTAGGCGTACTGGATCGCGTGGAAGAACTCGTGGGCGGCCGTGACCCGCAGGCTCGTCATCCTGCCGCTGGTGTAGCCCTTGAAGTCGTTGTCGATGATCATGTAGGAGGAGTAGAGCCTCGGGTTCCGGGAGCGCCTCTCGGCCACGGTCAGCCCGTAGAGGCCCTGGTCGGTGAGCTCCTTGAGGTACACGTCGAACCTGCCGGTCCCGCCCCCGCCGCGGCGCCCGTCGGAGATCGGCTGGTGGTAGCCGAGCCTGCGCAGCTCGTAGGTCCACACATGGTTCATCACCCGGAGGCTCGTGTTGACCCAGGCCATGCTCGGCGGCGCGTCGGCGGTGGTCGGGACCCAGTGGATGCAGATGTGGGTCGAGCACTTCCGCTTCGCTCTCACCGTGTAGTCCTCGCCGATGGGGTCCGGGTGGTCCGTGGGGCGGGCGAGGATCTCCGCTGCCTGGCGGCGCTGGTCGGTGGGCAGTGCGTTCATGCTGAGCCGCAGCTGCAGCAGCGCGGCGGTGGCGTCGACATGCGGGGCGTTGCCGTGAAGCACCTGCGTGGCCGTCTGGAGTGCGTCCTGGGCCACGGCCTCGGCCTGTGTCGTCGGTGCGCTGCTGGGGTCCGCCGGGCTGGTCGTCGTAGCCGACGGGGAGGCGGACGGGTCGGCCGTCGCGGACGATGCGAGGACGACCGCCGACAGGGCGGTGCTGAGGGCCACCACGGCGGCGGTGAAGGAACGGCGCATGGACGAGCTCCTGGAGGACGTGCGGGGGTGTCGTGCGTCTTGCGACGTGCGGCCGCGGACATCACGGGGAGGTTGCCCCGAGACCCCTCACCCTAAGCAGAACCGGTCGATGCCGACGGATCGGGGTCGCTCCCACGCGATCACGAGGCCGAGGAGATCTTCTCGATCAGGGCCGTGGTGGAGATGGCCGGCGTACGCGGCAGATAGACGACCTCGCAGATGTCGCCGAACTCGTCGAAGCGGCCTCTCCAGTCGTCGCCCATCACCAGGACGTCGGCGTGGTAGCGCTCGAGGTACTCCCGCTTGAGCTCGAGGCTCTCCTCCACGAACACCTCGTCGACCATCCGGAGGGCGCCGACGATCGCGATCCGCTCGCGCTCGCTGAAGACCGGCGCGCGGCCCTTCTTGCGCACGTTGAGGGCGTCGGCGGAGACCCCGACGACGAGCCGGTCGCCGAGCGCCGCCGCGCGCTCGATCACCCTCAGGTGACCGACGTGGAACACGTCGAAGGTGCCGAACGTGATCACGGTGCGCGGGGCCGCCGGCGTCCCGTTCGGGGCCGGGTCGGCGGAGGGCTCCGACGTCTGAGGCATGGGCGCCATTGTGGCATCGACCCTGGGCCCCGACCGGCTCGACCGGTGACCATGGAGAGCTCGACCGACGACCGTGCGGGCACTCGACCGGCCGTGGGCGAGAATCGGGAGCGATGACGACCACGACAGCCGCCCCGATCGCGATGATCACGCCCGACCCGGAGGCCGACTCCCGCCGTAGGCGTGGGCTCCGTCGGATGCGCACGCTCGCCGTGTTGCTGTTGGCCTTCGCGGCGGTGGTGTACCTCGCGACCCTCGGCCAGCACGGTTTCCTGGGCTTCGTGAACGCCGGGGCCGAGGCGTCGATGGTGGGTGCCATTGCGGACTGGTTCGCGGTCACCGCTCTGTTCCGCCACCCGCTCGGGCTGCCCGTGCCGCACACCGCACTGATCCCGCGGCACAAGGACGAGCTCGGCCGCAGCCTCGAGGAGTTCGTGGGGGAGAACTTCCTGCAGGAGCGCGTGATCCGCGACCGGGTCGCGACCGCGACGATCTCGTTGCGGGTGGGTGAGTGGCTGGCCGACCCGGAGCACGTACGCCGGGTGGTCGACGAGGTCTCGGAGGTCGCTGCGATCGGCCTGGGCAACGTCCGGGACGACCTCGTGGCCGACCTGATCACCGAGGCAGTCGTCCCGGCCTTCCGGGAGGAGCGCCTGTCACCGCTGGCGGGTCGGCTGCTGACCGAGGTGGTGCGCGACAACATCCATCAGGGACTGGTGGACCTCGGGCTCGACGAGCTGCACACCTGGCTGGTGGAGCACCCGGACACGGTCGCGGACGTGCTCGAGCAGCGGGCTCCCTGGTGGGCACCTCCTCGGCTCAACGAGGCCGTGACCCGGCGCGTGCACGCCGAGCTGGTGACCTGGGTGGCCGAGATCCGGGCGGATCCGGATCATCAGGCCCGTCGCGCGCTGGACTCGATGCTGACGCAGCTCGCCGACGACCTGTTGCACGACCCGGACACGCAGCAGCGCCTCGAACACCTCAAGGAGCGGCTGCTCGACCACCCCCAGATCGCGGAGTCCGCGATCGCCCTCTGGAACGCGTTGCGCCGCGTGCTCCAGGAGTCGCTGCTCGACCGCGACGGCGCGCTCCGGGCCCGGCTGGCCCGCGAGCTCACGGCGTTCGGCGTCCGGCTGCGCGACGACGCCGACCTACGCGCCCGGCTCGACGGCATGGCCGCTGATCTGGCTGTGTTCGCCGTCGAGCGGTACGGCGCCGAGGTGACGACCGTGATCACCCACACGATCGAGAGGTGGGACGGCCGGGAGGCTGCCCGCCGGATCGAGCTGCATGTCGGACGGGACCTGCAGTTCATCCGGATCAACGGCACGATCGTGGGTGGACTGGTGGGTGTGTTGATCCATGCGGTGACGGTGGTGGTGCGATGAGTGACACGGAAGTGGTCCGGCTGCGCGAAGAGTCGATCCGGTTGGGACAGTTCCTCAAGCTGGCCGACCTGGTCGACACGGGCGCCGACGCGAAGGGAGTCCTGGCCAGTGGGCTCGTGCGCGTCAACGGCGACGTCGAGACCCGGCGCGGTCGACATCTGGTGCCGGGCGACGTCGTGGAGCACGCAGGTCGGAAGGTGGTCGTGGGGTGATCGGGGCGATCCGGGGGGTGGTTTCGAGACGGGCGTGGGACGCCCTCCTCAACCACCGCGCGACGGGCGCAGGACGCCCTCCTCAACCACGAGTCGCCCGGCGAGGCGGTGGTTTCGAGACGGGCGTGGGACGCCCTCCTCAACCACCGTGCGACGGGCGTGGGACGCCCTCCTCAACCACCAGTCGCCCGGCGATGCGGTGGTTTCGAGACGGGCGGGGGACGCCCTCCTCAACCACCGGCGACGGGGTCAGTCGACGGCGAGCAGGTCGCAGACGAAGATCAGGGTCTCGCCTGGCTTGATGGCGCCGCCGGCACCTCGTTCGCCGTACCCGAGGTGGGGCGGGATCACGAGCTGGCGGCGGCCGCCGACGCGCATGCCCTGGACCCCGGTGTCCCAGCCCTGGATCACCTGTCCTACGCCGAGGCGGAACTGCAGGGGCTCGCCACGGTTGTACGACGCGTCGAACTCCTCGCCGGTGGAGTGCGCCACCCCGACGTAGTGGACCTTGACGGTCGAGCCGGCGGTGGCCTCGTCGCCCTCGCCCTCGACCAGGTCGGTGATCACCAGGTCGTCGGGCGCGTCACAATCGGGAAAGTCGATCTCGGGCTTCTCCATGGCGTCGAGCCTAGGGGCGGCAGGGGAGTACTGCACTGTCGGGA
>JAFMQY010000132.1:0-5368 GCA_017354415.1 Nocardioides sp. | reverse complement strand
GTGGTCCCGACAGTGCAGTGGCCGTCGAAGGGTGCGCCTGGCGCCCACCACGGGAGGGCCGACTGTCGGTGGCCGCGTCTAGGTTCGGAGCATGCTCATCACCGGCCGAGAGTCGTCCCGGATCCTCGCGACTGTCGGTGTGCCACGGCAGCAGTCGCGCCGGGTGCTCGTGGCCGGGTTGGCCGGCCCCGCGGTGCGGACCGGTGGCGCTCTCCTGTACGACGAGGCCAGGGTGCGCGGGCTCGCGACGTGGTCCGCCGTCGACCACGCCGAGCTCCTGGCCGCCTGTCCTGGTGGCGTCCTCGTGGTCCGGCTCGGTCCTGGTGACGAGCCCCAGGAGGGGTGGCCGTGGACCGAGCGTGCGCGGGCGTTCCGCATCCAGCCCTACCTGGGCTTCGCCGCCTGGCTGCAGGTGCGAGCACATCTCCAGGCACAGGCACGCCTGGCCTGCGTCGTCACCGTCTGCGGCTACCCCGTGCTTCTCGCCGACCTCGTCTCCTTCGCGTCGCAGACGGGCGACGAGGTCGATCAGGTCGAGCTCGGTCTCGAGCCACCGGGTGACTGGTCACGGCTGTTGCAGGGGCATCGCCTCGTGACGAGCCCCGGGCCGCGGTGGCTGCTCCTCGGTGGTCAGCCCTACCTCGGCCGTGCGGCCAGGGCGCGCGAGCGTGGTGAGCCGGTCAACGCCGGGCGGTCCACCACCTGGACCCGCTGGGCCTGACGCCATCGTCGGCCGAGCCCCCTCCTCGGTCGAACCCGTCAAGACCGCGACGACTGACTCGGGAGCCGAACTGACCCGGCCGATCTCAGGTCTGATGGACGTAGTGGTCGAGCTGGTCGCGCTCGAACTGCAGCTGGTCGAGCGACGACTTCACGACGTCCCCGATGCTGATGATCCCGGTCAGCCGACCGTCGGTGACGACCGGGACGTGCCGGATCCTCCGCTCGGTCATCACCACACGGAGGTCGTCGACAGGAGTGTCGGACGCGGCGGTGTTCACATCCGAGGTCATGATCGCGCTCACGGCGCCGTCCAGGACCGACTCGTCCTCGTGGAGCCGGCGTACCACGTCTCGCTCACTCACGATGCCGTCGACGGTCTCGCCGTCGCTGCTGACGACCACCGCCCCGATGTTGTGCTCGGCCAGGAGTCCGAGGAGTGCGCGGACGGTCTCGTCGGGAGCGATGGTGACGACGTCGTGGCGGGGCTTGCTCCTGAGGATCTCGCTGATCCGCATGACCACTCCTCACAGATCTGATCACGGGTGTGAACGGTAGGAGTTGAGGCTAGCCCTCCGGGCGCCCTCGCCGCGAGAGCAGATCATGGACCGAACCAGGTTCCCGGCGCGGGGAGTCGGGATCGTCATCGCCGTCGGGGAGTGAGCCCAGGAAGGACAGGGCCGCGTCGTGAAGATGGCCGTTGGAGGCCAGCGCGTTCCCGCCGAACGGCCCGTCCGTTCCGTCCAGCGACGTGAAGCGTCCGCCCGCCTCGCGCACGATGACGTCCAGCGCAGCCATGTCGTAGATCTTCAGCTCCGGCTCGGCGCAGAGGTCGACAGCTCCCTCTGCCAGCAGCATGTAGGACCAGAAGTCGCCGTACGCGCGGGTCCGCCAGCAGCGACGCATCAGCGAGAGGAAGTCCTCGAGCCGGTCGCGCTCCTCCCAACCGTGCAACGAGGAGTAGGACAACGACGCGTCCTCGAGGCGGCGTACGTCGGAAACGGTGCAGCGGGTCGCCTTGAGCAGCGAGCGTCCGGTCCAGGTGCCGTTGCCGGCCGAGGCCCACCAGCGACGCTGGAGCTGGGGCGCGGACACCACCGACAGCACCACCTCGTCGTCGACGACCAGGGCGATCAGTGTCGCCCACACCGGGACTCCGCGGACGAAGTTCTTCGTGCCGTCGATCGGGTCGATCACCCAACGCCGCTGGCTGTGCCCGGCGCTACCTCCCTCTTCACCGGTGATCGCGTCGCGGGAACGGACCCGGGACAACGTGCGCCGGATCGACTGCTCGACCGTCTCGTCGGCGTCGGTGACCGGGCTGAGGTCGGGCTTGCTCATCACATGCAGGTCGAGCGCCTTGAAACGTGACTCCGTGATGGAGTCCGCGTCGTCGGCCAGCACGTGAGCGAGGCGGAGATCGTCGGTGTAGTCAGGCTGACCAGCAGGCGGCATGGGCACAGGCTATTCCGAACCGAACCTTGCTCCGGGCCGTATACCTATCCCATGGAGTTCAATGGGCTTCCGCTCCACCCGCTGATCGTGCACGTCGTCGTCGTGTTCGCTCCGCTCGCGGGGGTCGGAGGCATCGTCTACGCGCTCGTGCCGAGGTGGCGATGGGCGCTCCGTTGGCCGTTCGTGGCCGCGGCCGTGATCGCGGTCATCGGCGCGATCCTCGCCGTCCAGTCGGGCCTCTGGCTGGAGAACCAGCGTCACCTCCAGTCGCTGCCGGGTATGGCCACGCACGCCTACCGTGGTCGGATCCTCCGTTGGATGCTGATCGGGTTCCTGGTGCCGACCGCCCTGGGGGCATGGTTCCTGGGCGGGCCGTCGCCGCTGATCTCAGGCGCCGGCGGGCGTCGGGGTGTGACGGGCGTGCTGGCCTGGGGGATCCAGGTCCTGCTGGCGATCAGCGCCGTCGTGGTGTTGGTCTGGGTCTTCCTCACCGGAGACGCCGGCGCCCGAACCCTCTGGGGCCAGTAGCCCCGTCGGTGGTTGAGGAGGGCGCCCCGCCCGGGCTGGTGGTTGAGGAGGGCGCCCCGCCCGGGCTGGTGGTTGAGGAGGGCGCCCCGCCCGGGCTGATGGTTGAGGAGGGCGCCCCGCCCGGGCTGGTGGTTGAGGAGGGCGCCCCGCCCGGACTGGTGGTTGAGGAGGGCGCCCTGCGCCCGTCTCGAAACCACCCCGGGGATCGCCAGGCCCGGACCGGAGGCCCACATCGCCGGCGGATGTGCCGTGGGTCGAGCATGTCGAGACAGTGGTGGCTTGCGGATGTGCCGTGGGTCGAGCCTGTCGAGACCGCGGCCGATCCTCAGTACTCCGGGGCTGATCGCGCCTCGAGCAGGCGACGGAAGGACCCGACCCGGTCGGGGTCCGCGTCCCCGTGTGCGACGGCCTCATCCAGCCCGCACTCCGGCTCGTCGGCGCCGTGCGTGCACCCGCGCGGGCAGTCATCGGTCATCGCGCGGAGATCGGGAAACGCATCGATGAGGTCCTCGGGCCGCACGTGGGCCAACCCGAACGAGCGGATCCCGGGGGTGTCGATGATCCAGCCCTCCTCGTCCGGCAGTGCGAGCATCAGCGCGGATGTCGACGTGTGCCGACCCCGGCCGGTGACGGCGTTCACGTCTCCCACGTCACGCCCCGCCTCGGGCACGAGCGCGTTGACCAGCGTCGACTTGCCCACCCCGCTGTGCCCGATCAGCACGCTGGTCCGGCCGGCCAGCCTCTCCCGCAGCGCGGTGAGGTCATCGCCCCGCTGGGTCACGACCCAGGGGACACCGAGGGAGCGGTACGTCGACAGCAGGCTCTCGGGATCGGCCAGGTCGGCCTTGGTGAGGCAGAGCAGCGGCTGCATCTTCGCGACGTACGCCGCCACCAGGGCGCGGTCGATCAGCCGCGGCCGGGGCTCGGGGTCCGCCAGCGCGGTCACCACCACCAGCTGGTCGGCGTTCGCGACGATCACCCGCTCGACCGGGTCGTCGTCGTCCGCCGTCCGACGCAGTACCGTGCGCCGCTCCTGTACCTCGACGATCCGGGCGAGCGTGCCCTCGTCACCCGACACGTCGCCGGTCACTCGGACCCGGTCACCGACGACGACACCCTTGCGGCCGAGGGGGCGCGCCTTGACCGCCCAGACGACGACACCGTCCACGAGGAGGGTGAACCGGCCGCGGTCCACGGTGGTGACGGTGCCGTCGACAGCGTCGTCGTACCGCGGGCGTTCCTTGGTCCGGGGGCGGGTACGGCGGCGCGGGCGCTCGTAGTGCTCGTGGTCTTGCTCGTCGTACCGGCCGGTCATCGGTCCAGCAGGCCCGCCCAGACGCGGGGGAAGTCGGGGAACGTCTTGCCCGTCGACCCGATGTCGTCGATCGCGACCCCGTCGACGACGGCGCCGAGAACTGCACCGGCGTGCGCCATCCGGTGGTCGGCGTAGCTGTGGAACAGCCCCCCGTGCAGCGTCGCCGGCCGGAGCTCGAGGCCGTCGCGGTGCTCCGTCACGTCGGCGCCGAGTCCGCGCAGCTCGGTGGCGAGTGCCGCGAGCCGGTCGGTCTCGTGGCCGCGAATGTGCGCGATCCCCCGGAGGTACGACGGGCCGTCGGCCAGGGCGCACAGGGCGGCGAGAACCGGCGTGAGCTCTCCCACGTCGTGCAGGTCGGCATCGAGGCCGGTGAGGGCCACAGGACCGGTCACGGTGAGCCCGGTGTCGGTCAGTTCCACGGCGCACCCCATGCGGGCCAGCAGATCGCGCAGTGCATCCCCGGCCTGGGTGGTCTGTCGCGGCCAGTCCCGCACCGTGATCGACCCCCCGCTCACCGCGGCCAGCGCGAGGAAGGGTGCGGCGTTGGAGAGGTCCGGCTCGATGGTGTGGTCGACGGCCCGCACCACACGGGGGGTCACCCTCCAACGACTCGGCTCGCTGTCGTCGACATCGACGTCGTGGGCGCGCAGCATGGCCACCGTCATCTCGACGTGCGGCTGCGACGGCATCGGCTTGCCGTCATGGAGGACGTCGACGCCGCGGTCGAAGCGGGCGCCGGCCAGCAGCAGCGCCGAGACGAACTGGCTCGACCCGGACGCGTCGAGCACGACCTGGCCACCGGGCACCGAGCCGGTACCCCGCACCGTGAAGGGCAGCCGGTCGCCGTCGATCGACACGCCCAGGCCACGGAGGGCGGTGAGCACCTCCCCGACGGGACGGGTCCGCATGTGCGGGTCGCCGTCGAAGGCGACCGGGCCGTCGGCCAGGCCGGCCACGGGGGGGACGAAGCGGGTGACGGTGCCGGCGAGGCCGCAGTCCACGTCCGTGTTCCCGGTCAGGGCACCCGGCGTCACGACCCAGTCGTCGCCGGAGGTGTCGACCCGTGACCCGAGCGCGGTCAGGGCGTCCGCCATCAGCAGCGTGTCGCGAGACCGCAGGGCACGTCGTACGACGCCCGGTCCGTCGGCGATGGCACCGAGCACGAGCGCCCGGTTGGTCAGCGACTTGCTGCCCGGCAGGGAGAGGCTGGCCCGCACCGGTCCGTGTGCGCGCGGCACCGGCCAGGGGTGGCTGGTCGACGGCGCGCTGGTCACCGGCGCAGCGTACCGAGCGGGCCCCGACCACGAGTCGACGACTGCCGCGGTGCGGCCCTCGCGGTACGGCGTGTGT
>JAFMQY010000131.1 GCA_017354415.1 Nocardioides sp. | reverse complement strand
CCCAGTCGGCGCTTGCGGCCTCTTCGCGCCATCTCCACGCCCATCTCGTAGCAGTGGAGCGTTGCGACGTGAGGTAGAACTCGCCTGCCGCTTGGGGTCAGGTTTCACGTGCCGTCGACAGAGGCCTACCCAGTTCAGCCTGACTGACCGAACAGGTGCCCCGGCGCCGGCTGCCGCCGATGCCCAGAGTGCGAGCCGATTCGCTGAATCCACCAGCCACCGGTTGTGGTCCACGCCACATCTCTGTAGTGTGCGTTACATACAGAGGAGGTCTGGTGGACTTTTCAAGCCTGGCTGATGGTCGGTTCGCATTGCTGGTCATCGACATGGAGAACGACTTCGTCGAAGCGGGTGCGCCCCTCGAGTTTCCGGAGGGGCGGGGCATCATGGCGAACCTCCAACGCGTCCTGGCAGTCGCGCGCGACGGAGGCGTTCCAGTCATCTACGCCGCGCACGTCCATCGTGTCGACGGCACCGACCTGGGTCCCCATCGTGACCTATACCCACCGGTGGCGGCCGGCCAGGCGCTGGTCGACGGCAGTCGTGGCGTCGAGATCTACTCTGAGATCGCCCCTCGGGCGAATGAGCCGGTGATTAAGAAGCACCGCTACAACTCGTTCTTCGCCACCGATCTGGAGATGGTGCTGCGGGGGCACGGCGTGGACACGGTTGTGCTGACCGGGATGACCACCGAGTGCTGCGTCCTCGGCACGGCGCGGGGCGCGCTGGAGCGCGGCTTCCGGTCGGTGGTGCTCTCCGATGCGACCGCTTCCTGCGACTACCCGGACCTTGGTCACGGGCCGATGAGTGCAGCCGAGATGCACCTGGCCGCACTCCGGATCATGAGCCTGACGTCCTCGGCCGTCGCCACGGTGGACGAGTTCGTGGCCCAGCTCTCGCGATCCGGGGTCCCGTTGGGCCACGCCGAAATTTGTCTTACTGCCCGTGATCGATGAGTGACAGGCGTCACTCCCTTCACGCTCTGTAATGGACGTTACATACACAGGAGGCCACATGCGACCCCCGGAGGTGCCTGAGCAGTTCCCCACCGGCGCGGGTCCCAAGACGACGCTGATGCAGCTCCACGGTGGTGGACCGGGCGTCGACGCGGGCACCAACTGGCTCAGCGTCTCAGACCGGCTCGCGGAGACCTTCGCCTGCGTCGCTCCGGATCTTCTCGGCTTCGGATCTGCGTTGTCGCTCCCGAACGGAATCGCGCTCCCGCACGGGCCGGTGGCGTGGGCACGCGCCCGCGCACAGCAGATCGTCGATCTCATGGACGAGCACGACCTCGAACAGGTGGCGGTGCTGGGCAACTCCGCGGCCGGTGGAGCGGCGGCGCTGGCCTTGATGGCCACCGTCCCCGGCCGGGTCTCGAGGGCCGTCGTCATGGGCGGCGCCGGAACAGGCGGTCTGCCTGCGACGGTGCCCTTCTACGACGATCGGAGCCGTGACTCGATGCTTGCCACGCTCGCCAACCTCGTCGCCGACCCCAAGGCGCACGAGGAGCTTCTAGACCGGCTCGCGGACCTCAGGCTGGAGCAGGCGCTGCGGCCCGGAGCAGAGGAGGCCTTCCGCGCGATGTTCGAGCCTGTCGACGCACCGGAGCCCATCGACCTGTCGGTGGTCACGTGCCCGGTGCTCGCCCTGCACGGGGAGCTCGACCGAGTCTCGCCTGTTGCCGTGTCCGAGCGACTCGTCGAGCGGTTGCCCAACGCCCGTCTCGAGGTGGTGGCCGGTGCCGGACACTGGATCCATGTCGACCGTCCGGACGAGTTCTGCCTGCTCGTAGAGGAGTTTCTTCACGCATGACCAGCCGCAACCACCAGCGGGAGCGCGTTCCCGTTCTCATCGCCGGAGCCGGGCCCAGCGGCCTGACCCTGGCGCTCGACCTCGCGCGGCGCGATGTCCGGTGCCACGTCATCGAGGCCACCACGGAACGCGCCCAGAACCCGCGGTGCAATACGACGTCCGCGCGGTCCATGGAGATCTTCCGCCGCCTCGGCCTGGCCGACGATGTACGTCGGGCAGGGCTGCCTGAGGACTACCCGACCTCCGTCCACTACCGGGCGGACCTGCACGGTCCGGAGATCTTCCGCGTCGAGCTGCCTTCGTCAGCAGACGTGCTGGCGGGCGTCGGCAAGGCGACGTGGCCCGGTCCCGAGCCACAGCACCGGATCTCCCAGCTCTTCCTGGAGCCGATCCTCGAGCGCCACGCCGCGAGCGCGGCCGGCGTGACCGTCGAGCGCGGTGCCAGGCTCATCGAGTTCACTCAGGACGACGGCGGTGTCGAGGCCGTCGTCGAGACCGAGGGCGGCAGGCGCGTGATTCAATGCGACTACCTGGTCGGATGCGACGGCGCCCATAGCACCGTGCGCCGGACCCTCGACATCCGCTACCAGGGCGTCGACGCCCTCAACCGCTTCGTCTCCACGTACGTGCGGTCGCCCGAACTCGGCCGGATCGCGGCCAAAGACCCGGCCTGGACCTACTGGACCTATCGGCGACGTCCGTCCGCATTGATTGCGATCGACGGCGCGGACCTGTGGCTCAACCACGTCGCCTTCGATGCCGATCACGACACCACCGACGAGGACCCCGAACAGCTCCTGAGCGAGACCATCGGCGGCCCAGTCGAGCACGAGGTCATCGGGGTCGTGCGCTGGACCGGTCGACAGCTGGTGGCCGAGCGGTACCAGGACGGCCGGGTCTTCCTGGCCGGCGACGCCGCCCACATCTGGATCCCCGCCGGCGGGTTCGGGATGAACACCGGAATCCAGGACGCGGCGAGCCTCGGCTGGATGCTGGCCGCCGTCATGCGCGGCTGGGCGCCGGCCGAACTGCTCGGTGCGTACGAGCTCGAGCGCAAGCCGGTCGGCGAGCAGTTCGCCCAGGCCGTCGGCGCGGGCGCCCGCACCGCCTACGCGGCCGTGTCGCCGGACGTGCATCTGCCGGGGACCGCCGGCGAAAAGGCTCGCCGACACCTGGCCGAGCGGCTCCTCCTGACCGAGCCAGCCCGCTACTCACCCAACGGGTTCAGCTTCGGATACCACTACGCCACCTCACCGCTGGTGGTTGGCGCCGAGGAACACCCCGCCGTCGACATGGCCGGTTATCCGACGAAGGCACAGGTCGGATTCCGTCTTCCGCACGTCTGGCTCTCCGGCGGCGAATCGGTGCTCGACGTCCTCGGCGACGACTTCACCCTGCTGCGGACCGACAGCAGCGTCGACGTGGCCGGGTGGAATGACGCGGCCGACCGGACCGGCGTGCCGCTGACCATCGTCGACATCCCGGCGCAGTGGCAGGACCGCTACCCGACGGCCCTGATCCTTGTGCGCCCCGACCAGCACATCGCCTGGCTGGGCGACGCGCACGCCGACCCGACCGAACTGCTGTACATCGTGACCGGCCGCGACCTCGCCCGCAGGTCGTAGATACACCAGAGGAGAGAGACCACATGCCATACGCCTTGGGCATCGACGTCGGTGGCACGTTCACCGATGCCGTCGCGTCCGACGGTGCCGGCGGCATCGTGTCGGCCAAGACGCCCACGACGCCGCCGAACCGCGAGGTCGGCGTGATGCGGGCCATCGAGGAACTCGCCGCCGAGCTCGATGTAAGCGTCGGTGAGCTGCTCTCGCAGACCGACTACATCGCGCACGGCACGACCGCCTCCATCAACGCACTCGTGCAAGGCTCCGTCGCCGACGTCGGCCTCATCGCCACGAAGGGCCACCGCGACTCGATCTACATCATGAACGCCGAGGGCCGGACCCTCGGCCGGTCGGCGCACGAAATCCAGGACACCCTGCGGCAGCGCAAGCCCACGCCGCTGATCCCGAAGTACCGCGCGCTCGAGGTCACCGAGCGGATCGACCACGCCGGCAAGGTCCTCGTCCCGCTCGACGAGGACGAGGTCCGCTGGGTCGCCCGAGAGCTCATCGACCAAGGCGTGGAGGCAATCGCGGTCTCCCTGCTGTGGTCGTTCAAGAACCCCGCACACGAACGTCGCGTCAAGGAGCTGATCCACGAGATCGCACCCGAGATGTATGTGACGCTCTCCTCCGAGGTCAGTCCCCGCATCCGCGAGTTCGCGCGTACCTCGACCACCATCATGAACGCCCAGGTCGGACCGCGTCTCCGCGCCTACCTGACGCCGCTCCAGAACCAGCTTGACGAGGGCCGTCTCAAGGGTCCGCTGCTGGTGATGCAGAGCGAGGGCGGCACCATCACCGCCGACCGCGCACCCGAGCACGCCATCACGACCGTCGGGTCGGTCCTGTCGGGCGGAGTGATCGGCGGCATGCGGCTCGCCGAGCAGCTCGGGCACCGCAACGTCATCACCACCGACGTCGGCGGGACGACCTTCCTCGCCGGCCTCATCGTCGATGGCGAGCCGGTGATGGCCTCCGGCTCGATCGTGAACCAGTATCCGATCAACGCGGCCACGATCCAGGTCCACACCATCGGCTCCGGTGGTGGGGCACTCGCCTCCGTCGACACCGGCGGCAACCTGCGCCTGGGCCCGCACAGCGCCGAGGCCGTGCCCGGGCCCGCCTGCTACGGGAACGGCGGCACCCGGCCGACGAACACCGATGCCAACCTAGTGCTCGGCATCCTGAGCGAGCGGGGCCTCCTGGGCGGTCGCAAGCCGCTGCGCCTCGACCTGGCCCGCGAGGCGATCCGCGAGCACGTGGCCGACCCCCTCGGGCTCACCGTCGAGGAGGCGGCGATCGCCATTCACGAGGTGCAGAACGCCCAGGCGGGTGACCTGCTGCGGCGCGCGGTCGTGCAGTCCGGATACGACCCGCGCGACTTCGTCGCCTATGCGTTCGGTGGCGCGGGACCCGCCCACTGTGCGGGCTACTGCCAGGACCTGGGCGTCAGCGAGGTCGTCGTCCCGCTCGGCCCGGTGGCCTCGGCGTTCTCGGCCTACGGACTCGCCGCGTCCGACGTTGCGCTGAGCGCTGAGCTGTCCGATCCGGCGACCTTCCCGATCGACCACAAGCGGCTGGAGTCCTACTTCGAGCAGCTCGAGGCCGACCTGCTCAGGGCCCTGGACCGGCAGCAGGTCAAGTTCCAGGAGGTGACGCTCCAGCGCGAGATCGACATGCGCTATTCGATGCAGGTCCACGAGCTGACCACCCAGGTGCCCACGACCGCCTTCACCGAGGGCATCAGCGAGGAGATCGTCCAGCTCTTCGAGGACCAGTACGAGCGGATCAACGGGTCAGGTGCGGGCTACCGCGCGGCCGGTGTGCAGGCCATCACCTACCGGGTGCGCGCCAAGGCGGGCCTCGGGTTCCCGGTGCTCCTGCCGGAGGTGAAGGCGGCCGACGGGCCGGACCCCGCCGAGGCCCTCCTGGAGGAGCGGTCCGTCTGTCTCGACTCCCAGCTCGGCTACCAACCGACCCCCGTCTACGACTATGCGCGCCTGCGTTCCGGCCACGAGCTGGTCGGGCCCGCGGTCGTCGACGTGCCGACCACCGTGGTGGTCGTCCCGGCCGGCGTCACCGGACGCGTCGACCACCTTGGCAACCTCGTCTTGCGCTACCAGTGAGGACCTCTCCCATGAAGACCACCATCCCCGGGTCGGACGTTTTCACGAGCCGGCCCATGCCGCGCGCCGAGCTCATGAAGCTCATCTCCCCGTCGCTTCCGCTGCACCAGGTCGACGACGAGACAGTCGAGGAGGTCGATGCCCTCACTTACGAGGTTGTCCGGCACCGCCTGTGGGCGATCACCCAGGAGATGGGCGAGACGCTGCGCCGCATGTCCGGCTCGCACGTCGTGACCGAGTCCAACGACTTCAACTTCTCCATCTGCGACGAGCTCGGTGAGCAGGTGCAGGTCGGTACCTACAACATCGGCCTCATCGGGTCGATGGACCTCGCCATCTACTGGACCCTCCAGCACCGTAGCGAGAACCCGGGGATCGAGGAGGGCGACATGTTCCTCTGCAACGACCCCTGGATCGGCGGCGGGCTGCACCAGAACGACGCCGCGATTCTCGCTCCGATCTTCCACGAGGGCCGCTTGTTCGGCTGGACCACTGCGATCGCCCACCAGGTTGACCTGGGCGGCCAGCGTCCCGGCTCGTTCAGCCCGTCGGCACACGACGTCTTCGCCGAGGCCATTCCGACGCCACCGCTGAAGGTCGTCCGCCGTGGCGTCCTCCAGCAGGACGTGGCCGATGCGTGGGTGCGTCGCTCGCGGCTTCCCCACCTGGTCGGGCTCGACCTGCGCGCGAAGGTGGCGGCCAACAAGAACGCCTGCGAGCGGATCCTGCGGCTCGTGAGCAAATACGGCGCCGACACCGTCAAGGCGGTCATGCGGAGGATGATGAACGACGCCGAGATCCGGCTGCGGGCCAAGCTCAAAGGCCTGCCCGACGGGACGTGGACGGCGGTCGGCTATCAGGAGCAGTCCGGCACCGGCGACCGGGGCCTCTACCCGATCAAGGTCGCACTCACCAAGAAGATCGACAAGCTGACCTTCGACTTCCGCGGAACCGCCGGCCAGACCGGCATCATCAACTGCCCCTACTCCGGGCTGCGGGCCGGGATCGTCTTCACGGTCCTCCCGCTGCTGGCCGGAGACATCCCGTGGGCCGCCGGTGGACTGATGCGCTGCTTCGAGATCGTCACCGACGAGGACACCATCACCAACGCCTCGTTCCCCGCGGCCGTCGGCAAGGCACCGTTCGGTCCGGCGTGGGGCGCGGGCAATCTGGTTGCCGAGGTGCTCGCCAAGATGCTCGACGCCGAGCCGACCCACCGGCGCGACGTCCAGTCGATCTGTAACGGCACGACCGACCTGTGCGTGGTCTCCGGGGTTGACCTGCGTGGTGGCGGGAGCAAGGGCTTCGTCTCGCCCATCTTCGACATGATGGCCGGCGGCTACGGAGCCCAGGTGCACCACGACGGCGTCGACACCGGCGGCCGCCTCATCATCCCTGCGGCCCGGGCGCCCGACGTGGAGATGACCGAGTACCTCTACCCGCTGGTCGCGCTCTGGCGTCGCGAGGAGACCGACTCCGGTGGCCCCGGCCGCCAGCGCGGCGGGATGAGCGGCTCGGTCTGCTACGTCCAGCACCCCGACCAGCACGACTCAATGTCGCTGGTGGTGTCCGGGACCGGAAAGGTCGCGAACCAGAATGTCGGGCTCGCCGGCGGCTACCCGGGCAACTCCCAGCTCGACCTGGTCGTGCGGGGGATCGACGTACCCCAGCTTGCGGGGGCGACCCGAATCCCCGCCGGGCTCGAGGAGCTGGGCGGCGAGATCGAGGTGCTGCCATGCGAGGGCGAGGCGACGTTCGGGCCCGGCGACGCGCTCTACCTGCACTGGCAGTCCGGCGGCGGGTACGGCGACCCGCTCCTCCGCTCGCCGGAGAGCGTGCGCGATGACGTCCTGCAGGTTCGGGTCTCTCGACAGGCGGCCCGCGACGTTTACGGGGTGGTGCTCGATGACGGGAAGGTCGATCTGGAGGCGACCGCGGCGACTCGACGGACCCTGCGCGCCCAACGCGCCGAGCGGTCCGGCCTGTCGGCGGCGGACGTCGTCGCCGGGGGTCACGTCGACCTGAGCGGGGCTCGCGTCCTCGACGACAACCTCGTCGTCCTCGACTCCGGGGATGCACCCGCGGTGGCGTGCACCCACTGCGGTACGGAGCTGGGCGCACTCGCCGACGGTGCCTTCCTGACGACCCTCGTCCAGTCGGACTCCGCCCCGACCGCTGGCGGACCACAGATCTGGCACGATCCGTCGGTCTACACCGACGAGGACGTCGTCTTCCGGCAGCTGTGCTGCCCCGGTTGCCTCACGGCGGTCTACTCCCGAGTCGTACCCGTCGGGCACCCGTTGCCGGACGATGTCTACCGGCTGTTCGCATGACCGGCGCACACGGCCGGACGCTCGTCCGAGTCGAGGGGTTGACCAAGGCGTTCGGGGCGACGACGGCTCTCGGCGGCGTGGATCTCACGATCCACGCCGGTGAGGTGGTGGCGGTCGTCGGACACAACGGCTCCGGCAAGTCGACCCTGGTCAAGCTCCTGGCCGGCTTCCACAGTCCGGACGGTGGCACGGTCGACACGCGAACCTCGGGCGGGTCGCCGACCGAGCTCCGGTTCATCCACCAGGACCTGGGGCTGGTCGGCTCCCTCTCCACCGTGGAGAACCTCGCGCTGGGAACCAACACCGTTCGCCCGTGGCGGCGCCTGCGCCGGTCCGACGAGCGGCGGGAGGCCCGTGAGCTCGTCCGGCGCTTGGGGGTGGACGCGGACGTCGACGCCCCGATCGAGATGCTCTCCCCGGCCGAGCGGACGATCGTGGCCATCGCGCGCGCACTCCGCGGTTGGGACGAACTGCCCGAGGTCGTCCTGGTGCTCGACGAGCCGACCGCCGCGCTTCACGGCGCGGAGGTCGACCAGCTGATGGACGTCGTACGTCGTGTGGCCGAGCACGGGGCCGGAGTCCTTTTCATCTCACACCGGCTCGACGAGGTGCTCGATGTCGCCGACACCATCGTGGCCCTTCGCAACGGGCGCGTGGTCGGCAACCTCCTCCGAAGCGAGGCGGACTACGCACGCCTGGTCGAGCTCGTCGCCGGGCATGCCGTCGAGGAGCTCGATCGGCGTGACACCGGTCGAGGAACGGAGGTTCTCCGTGTCCGAGGGCTCTCGGGCGGGGCGATCCGGCTCTTCGATGCGTCCGTCCACGCCGGTGAGATCGTTGGCCTGGCCGGAATCCTCGGTTCAGGCCGCGACGACGTCTGTGCCGCGGTCTTCGGCGCCGCCCACCGGACGAGCGGTGCGGTCGCGGTGCACGGCCGCGAGGTCGCCGCCGGCGACATCCGGGACTCCATCCGTCAGGGGGTGGCGTTCGTCCCCGGGGACCGGCACCGGCACGGGGCGGTGATGACGATGACAGCAGTCGAGAACCTCGTCTCGGTCCTCATTCCCGGTGCCACGAGCCCGTGGCACCGGGTCAGAAGAAGGAGCGAGCTGCGGGAGGCAGCCCGGTGGTTCGACGCGTGCGGCGTGCTGCCGGCCCAGCCGGAGATGGAGCTGACCCAGTTCAGCGGCGGGAACCAGCAGAAGATTGTGCTCGCGAAGTGGCTGAGGACCCAGCCGCAACTGCTGCTCCTCGAGGAGCCCACCCAGGGCGTTGACGTCGGAGCGAGGGCGGCCATCCACCGCCTGATCGTCGATGCCGCCGAACGAGGAGCCGCGGTCCTCGTGGCCTCCTCCGAGACCAAGGAACTCGCCCAACTCTGCGACCGCGTCCTCGTCCTCGCCGACGGTGTCGTCGTGGAAGAACTGTCCGGATCTGAGCTGACCGAGAACCGAATCCTTCACGCCAGCGTGCCGGCGTAGTCCTGCCCGCTACTGATCACGGGGTGCAGTTCGCACCTCTATGGCGCCATGCCCTCATGTCGTCTCGCCCTGCCCGCTCTCGCGTCCGCAGGCAGATCACGATTCCCAGGAGAACACCGCTCATGTCCGTTGCAAGCACCGCGCACCACGAGCAGACCGATTCCGTGTGGCGCGACCTGCGTCAGCTCCTGTCGTTCCGTAACATCAGCGCGATCTACATCTGGGTCGCCATGGTGATCCTGTTCTCCGTCCTCGCGCCGGAGACGTTCCCAACCCTGGACACGGTCCGCATCGTCCTGACCGACCAAGCGGTGACGGCTGTCCTCGCCATCGGTCTAGTCATCCCGTTGGCGGCAGGAGCCTTCGACCTCTCGATCGGCTCGCAGCTGGGACTGGGCGCGATCCTCGTGGCCTGGCTCCTCAGGACCCAGGGGCTCGGCCTCGTCCCCGCCATCATCGGGACGCTCGCCATCGGCGCTTGTGTGGGACTCGCAAACGGGCTCCTCGTCACGAAAGCGAAGATCAGCTCATTCATCACGACCCTGGGAATGAGCTCGGTGCTGCTCGCCCTCATCTCATGGGTGTCGCAGGACTCCCAGATCCTCAACCTCGGATCCGGGTTCCAGCAGATCGCGAACCGGCAGATCCTCAGCATCCCGATGTCTGTCTACATCATGGTCGTACTGGCGATCTGCGTCTGGTACATCCTCGACAACACCTACCTCGGGCGAGCCGTCTACGCGACCGGAGGCAACGCCGAGGCGGCGCGGCTGGCGGGCATCGGCACCGACCGGGTCATCATCGTCAGCCTGATCAGCTGCTCCTTGCTTGCCACAGTCGCCGGCATCGTGCTGAGCTCCTCGCTCGCGACCGGCGACCCGACCGTCGGTCCGCCCTACATGCTCCCCGCCTTTGCGGCAGCCTTCTTGGGCTCGACCCAGTTCCGGAACGGTCGCTTCAACATCCTCGGCACCATCGTCGCCGTCTACGTCCTGGCCACAGGAGTCAAGGGTCTCCAGCTCATCGGCGCGCCGGTCTGGATTCCCGAACTGTTCAACGGCGTCGCTCTCCTCATCGCTGTCGCCGTCACTCGCCGCCGGAGCTCTCGGAAGCGAGCCCGGTCCGCCGAGACCACGAGCCTCACCGCCGACCAGGCCGCCTGACGCGACCGACTCCGCAACCCATGCGCGTCTCGGAAGCAAGTTCACTCCCACGAAGGAACCCACATGAGAACAACCAGATTCGCCACCCGGATCGGCGGCGCGCTCTCGGCGGTCATACTGCTCGCCGGCTGTGCGAGCAACGGTGATAGCACCTCGGCAACGATCTCCAAGAGTGATCAGGAGAGGGCCCAGGCGATCGTCGCGCCACTGGAGGGGAAGCCGGCGGCATTCCCGATCACCGAGCCGCTGAAGTCACCGGTCCCACCCGGCAGCCGGATCGCCTACGTCGACAACGGCGACGCGCTGGTCGCGCTGATGTACAAGCTCATGCAGCCCGCCGCCAAGGAACTGGGCGTCGACCTCTACACCGTGCGCGCCGGAACCTCCGCGAGCGGTGTCGCCACCGCCTTCAGCACGGTAGCGCAGCAACGGCCCGCAGCCGTCATCAACACCGCCATCGACCCTGCCCTGTGGGAGAGCCAGCGCAAGAAGCTCGAAGGTGAGGGCGTGCCGATCGTCTCTCTCGGC
>JAFMQY010000254.1 GCA_017354415.1 Nocardioides sp. | reverse complement strand
TCCTGCCAACGCCCCGAGAACGACGACGGCTGGCAGGATCGGACCGTGCGTCACGTCTACGAGTGCCAGATGCGCCGCGCCGACCTGCATCCCGGGGGGACCGTCGACAATGTCGTCTACGTCGACTACCTGCAGGAGGCACGACTGGACCTCCTGCGCCACCACAACACCTCTCCCACACCGCGGCCCGGTGAGGGTCTGGTGGTGGTCCGGACCGTGATCGAGTACCTGACTCCGCTCCGCATGGCCGACGCGCCGCTGACCGTCGAGGTGTGGGTGACCGACGTACGCGCTGCGTCGTTCACGCTCGGATACGAGCTGACGACCCGTCGGGACCCCGACGCAGCGCCGGTGCTCCACGCCCGCGCGACGACCGTGCTCGCGCCGTACGTGTTCGCCGAGGACCGACCCCGCCGGCTGACCGCCGAGGAGCGCGAGCGCCTGGCCGGAGGCGTCGAGGACTCACCGATCGAGGACCCCCGTCGCGATCGGCCGGGGCCCTGGCGCGACGACGCGTTCGGGGAGGCGCTCCACGTCCGCTTCTCCGACGTCGACATCCTTGGGCACGTCAACAACGTCCGGTACCTCGACTTCGTGCACGAGGCGCAGGTCGACCTGATGATCGGCGTCTTCCAGGAGGCGCACGTCAACGGCACGGTCGACATGGTCATCGCCCGTAGCGAGATCGACTACCTCGGGCAGATGAACCTCCGGGCGGAGCCGTACGACGTCCGATGCCGGGTGGCAGCGGTCGGGACGACGTCGGTGACCTTCGAGTCCGAGATCTGTGACGGTGACCGGGTGATGGCCCGCAGCCGCATCGTCGAGGTGAACCTCGACCCGGACGCCGCCCGGCCCAAGCCGCTCCGGCCCGAGCATCGGGAGATCTTCGAGCGCAGGCGGCGCGAGGCCGCGGTCAGCTGACCACGACGCCGATTGTCCGCAGTCGCTTGAGGGCACGGTGGTGAGCCACCCGGACAGCGGAGGAGGTCATCCCGAGGGCGGTGGCCGTGGCCGCCGAGTCGAGACCGACGACCTCCATGCACGCCACGACCTGGCGCTCTCGCTCCGACAGGTGGGAGAGCACCCAGGTGACCCAGCCGTCGGACTCGGTGCGGGCGCCGGCGTCTGGTTCGTACTCGTGGCTGGTCAGGTCGAGCGTGGCGGCGGTGGCCGGGCTCGTCTTGCGCCGGGCGCTGCGCCGAATGGCGTTGCGGCGCCGGAGGCGGGCGATGCCGAACAGCCAGCCCGCGAACTCGGCGGACGTCCCGCGGAAGTCAGCGATCCGGGTTGCGGCTGTCAGCCAGGTCTCGGCGGCCAGGTCCTCGGCCGCGACGCCGGCGTCACCGATGGGCAGGCTGCGCAGCCACACCAGCAGTCGACCGGCGTGGGCCGTGTAGAGGACGTGCCACGCCGCATGATCGCCTTGCTTGGCCCGAGCGATCATCTCGTCATCGGCCAGGACGAGGGTGCTAATGGCTGAACCCGCCCTGGTTGACGCCCGTGTCGCCGGGGCGGCCGGTGCTGTCGCCGTCGGATGGGCCCGGGCGCTGACCGGTGTCGTCGGCGTCGTGGTCGTCGTCGTTGTAGTCGTCGTGGGGGCGGGGGGTATCGGGGTAGTCGCCCGGATAGCCGTGGCCACCGTTCCACTGGTCGGCGCTCGGATCGTGGCCGTGGTCGTCGGCGTGCCGGCGGTGGTGGCCGGGCCAGTGACCCTGCCAGGCGTCGTTCCAGGGTGACCGGCCGGACCGTCCAGGCCGCGTGGGGTGCGTCTCCCGCGCGTCAGGGCCCGACGCGTACGGCGCGCCGTCCTGCACTGCCTCCACGGGCTGGTCCAGGGCGCGTCGGCGATCCTGAAGACGGTCTGCACCAGCGCTGGGGGTCGGGCTCCCGACCGAGGTGATCGGGGCCGTCGGGGACGTGTCCTCGGGGTGCGGGAGGTGGGTCGCGGTGACGGCCGCTCCGGCGGTGATGGCGGCCACGGCGGCCGCGACCGCGACGGTGCGTGTCGCGGGGCCGCCGAAAGCGGAGGGCACGACGACACCGCCTCGAGTGGGTCTCGACGCGGCGGCAAGCCGGGCGAGCCGGTCGACGAACTCGTCGTCGGGCTCGAGTCGGGGGATCTCCCGGCCCAGCCTGCTCTGCGTCACGTCGGCTCCTCCCGGCCGAAGAGACCTGCCTCCCCGCCCTCCCGGGGGTGTGAGGGCGGAGAGGCAGTGGCTTTCGAGACTCAGCCGCCGGCGTCCCCGCCCTTGTCAGCACCCAGGTCGGAACCATAGTGCTTGGTCGTGAGCATGCGAGTCCTCCGGCGAGCTGGGTCCCTCCTGGACACCACCTGTCACCAACCCGGCCGGGCGTTACACCTCGTCGAAAGAATTGACCATGAACTGGGCGGCGTGCGTGATGTAGTCCCAGAACTGCGCGTCCTGCTCCGGTGTCAGGCCGACCTCGTCGAGCGCGGCCCGGAAGTGGGCCAGCCAGTGGTCCTTGGCCACCGGCGTGACCTTGAACGGCGCGTGACGCATCCGTAGCCGTGGATGTCCCCGGCGCTCTTGGTACGTCGTCGGCCCGCCCCAGTACTGCATGAGGAACAGTCGGAAGCGCTCCTCGGCGGGTCCGAGGTCGTCCTGGGGGTACACGCGGAGAAGCACCGGGTCGGTCGCCACGCCCCGGTAGAACGCAGCGACGATCCGGGTGATCGTCTCCTCGCCGCCGATCTCGTCGTAGAACGTGGTCACGGCATCATTCTCGCAACAGGCCCTGCGGTCACCCGCCGTCGGCGTCGGCCGGTGCGGCGGCAGAGGTGGTCTGGTCGGCGCCGGGCGTCCGGTTCATCACGTACGACGTGGGGTAAGGCGCCTGGATGCCCTCGTGGTCGAAGCGGGCCTTGATCCGCTCCCGCAGCACGCGGGCGACCCGCCACTGCTGCATCGGCGCGGTCTTGAGGGTCACCCGCAGGGTGATCGCATCCGGGGTGATCGACTCGATGCCCCAGATCTCCGGCTCCTCGATGATGACGCCCTGGAAGTCCTCGTCCTGCCAGAGGTCGCGGATGACGTCGGTGAGCACGCTGCGGACGTGGGCGATGTCCTCGCGTGAGCTGACCTGGACGTCCAGCACGGTGCGTGCCCAGTTCTGGCTCATGTTGCCGGCGCGCAGGATCTCGCCGTTGCGGACGTACCAGACGGTGCCGTTCGTGTCGCGCAGGCGGGTGACGCGCAGGCTGACCGCCTCGACCGTGCCGCTCGCCTCTCCGAGGTCGACGACGTCGCCCACGCCGTACTGGTCCTCGAAGATCATGAAGATCCCGGACAGGTAGTCCTTGACCAGAGTCTGTGACCCGAAGCCGAGGGCGACGCCCAGGATTCCCGCGCTGGCCAGGATCGGGGCGATGTCGATGCCCAGCTCGCTGAGCATCATCGTGACCACGACGGCGGCGATGATGCCCGAGGTGATGCTCTTGAGCAGGGTGCCCACGGTCTTGGCCCGCTGCACCCGGCGGGTGGAGCCCGGCGACGGCTCGCCGGTCGTGCGTCCGAGCAAGCCGTTGGTCAGCCGGTTCGGCAGCACCCCCTCCTCCGCACGGAGTACAAGCCGGTCGATCAGTCGGTGCAGCAGGAACTGCAGCACCAGGCCGATGACGAGGATCAGGACCAGGGACCCCGCCTTCCTGGCGACGAGCGCGCCGGCGGCCTGCCACTGGTCACTGCTGAATCCCAGGGTGAGTGGCTCGGGCATGCGGACCAGTATCCTCATGGCGTGACCACGAGTTCCCGGGCCCTGCGCCGGGCGGCGCTGATAGTGGGCTCCGCCACGATCCTGATCCTCGGGTACGCCGGACCGGCGGCTGCCGACATCCCCGACGGATGGAGCAACCCGCCCCCCGTCCCGGTCCTGCGTACCGTCCTGGTTCTGATCGGCATCCCGCTCCTGATCACCCTGCTCATCTTTGCGTTCGTCTACCTGCCGGGCATCGTCCGGGGCGAGTCCGTGGCGCCGGCGGGCGCCCGCACCGACGACCAGTGGTTCGGGGGCCGCCGCGACACTGCCGAGCTGGAGTCTGCGAACACCTCCTCCAGCACCGAGGGTGGCGAGGCCCCGCATGAGACCGGCGGTGCCGGCGGCACGTGGTGACGACGATGGCCCACGAGTTCACCGCTTCCCAGCGGGTGGCCATCGACCAGACGATCCGGGCGGCCGAGCAGGTCTCCCGCTTCGAGTTCTCCGTCTTCGTCGGCACCGCCGACGGCGATCCCCGCGTGTTCGCGGAGCGGCTGCACTCCGCCCTGTCGACGCCTGCGCGCAGCGTGCTCATCATGGTCGACCCCGCCGCCCGGGTGCTCGAGGTGGTCACCGGCCGTGAGGTACGCCGGGTGCTCACCGACCACGACGTGGCTCTGGCCGTGATCCAGATGCGCACCGAGTTCGCCACCGGCGACCTGGTTCGCGGCCTGCGCCGCGGCATCACCATGCTCGCGATGCAAGCCCGCGCGCCGCGCACCCTCCACGCCGAGGCCACCGAAACCTGACCTTCCCGGCGAG
>JAFMQY010000005.1:41546-51361 GCA_017354415.1 Nocardioides sp. | reverse complement strand
ACGCCGTCGGAGCAGCCTGCCGGCACGCCGCAGGTGGACCGCATCCACTTCCTGATGTTCGATGCGACCGGTTACGGCGGAGTCGCCCGCAGTGTCAACCTGCTGGCGAGTCGTCTGGCTGACACTCACGAGGTCCACATCCACAGCCTGTTTCGCAACCGCGACGTGCCGCCGTATCCCGTCGACTCGCGGGTCGCGATCCACTGGCTCGTCGACAACCGCCGAGGAGCCTGGCGACGGGGCCGCCCCCGTCACGACGTGTTCGCGCTCCCGAGTCGTCGGCGCCTCGACTCCGACCGCTCGTCGCTGGAGCACGGCGACCCGCGCGGCTCCGCGTACACCGACCTCCTGCTGCGTCGCCACCTGCCCAGGCTCGCGCCCGGGATCCTCGTCACCACGCGACCGATGCTGCACCTCGCTGCCGCGCGCTGGGCCTCAGTTTCGGTGCTGCGCATCGCCCAGGATCACCTGAACTTCGAACGCCGCATGCGTAACCACTACGTCACCTCGATGCTCGACGAGGCTGTGCCGATGGTCGACGCGTTCGTGACACTCACCGAGGCGGACCGCCGCGACTATCAGCGGCGCTACCCGGGCACGCTCGTGGAGCAGATCCCCAACGCGTCACCGTTCGAGCTCCGTCAGCGAGCGCCGTTGACGAGCAAGGTCGTGGTGAGCGCGGGACGGCTCGTGAACCGGAAGGGATTCGACCGGCTGATCGCGGCCTGGGCCGCGCTTGCGCCTGATCTCCCGGAGTGGCGGTTGGACATCTTCGGGGAGGGGACGTGCCGGCGCGCTCTGGAGGCTCAGATCACCACCAGTGGCATGTCAAATGCGGTTCGGCTCCAGGGTTTCACCCGCGACCTCGACCAGGTTCTGGCCTCGGCGGCCGTCTATGCCATGTCGTCGCGTGCCGAGGGGTTTCCGATGGTTCTCCTGGAGGCGATGAGCCACGGCCTGCCGTTGGTCAGCTTCGACTGCCCACGGGGTCCGGCCGAGATCGTCGAAGACGGCGTGACCGGTCGGCTGGTCACGGATGGTGACGTCGGTGCGTACACACGGGCGCTCCGCGAGCTGATCAGCGACGAGCAACGTCGACGGCGGATGGGGGCCGCGTCGTACGAACGGGCCCGTTCGTACGCGATGACCACCGTGAGCGCGCAGTGGGAGAAGCTGTTCCGCGAGGCGCTCGACCGCCGTGCTCCAAGGTGATCGTGACCGACCGCCTGCACAGTGCGAGGCTCAGAGCCGTCCCTCTGCGGGCGCACGGCCAGGGGACGCCGGATCACCGTCGCCGGTAGAGCCATCCGGTCAAGGGTGCGAAGAGGGCGGCGATCGCCAACGACGCGAGGAGCACCCAGGCCACGTCGTGGACGGCCGGGGCGCCTCCCATCAGCTCGCGCACTGCGGTGGTCAGGTGGGTCACCGGGTTCGCGTCCGCCGCTGACCTCAGCCACCCCGGCATGGTGCCGGGTTCGACGAACACGTTGCTCACGAACGTCAGCGGGAACAGGATCACGAACCCGAAGTTGAGGACGGCGTTCGGCGTACGCAGGACCAGACCCAGCGTGGTCCAGACACAGGACAGCGAGAGTGCGAAGGCGATGACCAGCGCCACGGCGGCGAGCACTCCGCCGGGGCCTCCTGCCGAGCGGTATCCCATGGCGAAGCCGAGGCCGAGCACGATGGCTGCGGCGAGGAGATAGCGGCCGAGGTCACCGATCATCGCTCCGACGATCGGGGCCGGCCGCCAGACGGGGAGGGAGCGGAAGCGGTCGAAGGCTCCGGTGGACAGGTCTCGGTTCAGAGTGACGCCGCTGTACACGGTGACGAACACGACGGCGAGCGCGAGGGTGCCCGGCAGCAGGAACTGCAGGTAGCCGCCCGTCGATCCCTCCAGTGCGCCACCGAAGAGGTAGGTGAAGAGCAGGGTGAACATCACGGGGATGCCGATCACGTCGCCGAGCTGTTCGGGCACGTGCTTGATCTTGAGCAGGGCCCGCCAGGCGAACGTGAGCGACGCACTGAGCGGGCCTGCCGGCGCCGGAGCCGGGCCGGACCACAGCACCGGCGTGGTCTCGGGGCCATCGGTCATACGGCGGTCTCCTGTTCGGTGGCGGCGGCCCGACTGGTCAGGGCGAGGAACACCTCGTCGAGGCTGGCCTGGGCGTAGGAGAAGTCACTGACGGCCACGCCCGCGTGGTCGAGGCGGGTGAGGGCGAGGTTCACCTCCCTGAGAGTGGCGTTGCCGGCCGACTGCGGCATGCGTACGGCCACGGATGTCGGGTCGCCGTCGAGCACCGGCGTCGTACCGACCGCAGCCGCGAGCAGGCCAACGGCGTCCCGTCGCTGTTGCGGGTCCGCCAGTCGCACCCGGAGCCGCCCGGACCCGACGGACGCCTTGAGCTCGGCCCGGGTCCCCTCCGCGATCACCGTCCCGTGATCGATCACGGCGATCCGGGCGGCCAGCTGGTCTGCCTCGTCCAGGTACTGCGTCGTCAGCAGGACCGTCGCTCCCTGGCACACCGCGGCCCTGAGCAGATCCCAGACCTCGCTTCGGCTCCGCGGGTCGAGACCTGTGGTGGGCTCGTCGAGGAACAACAGGTCCGGGGTGTGCACGAGGCTCGCGGCGATGTCGAGGCGGCGTCGCATGCCCCCGCTGAACGTCCCGGCGCTCCGGCGCGCCTCCTTGCCGAGGTCGAACGCCGCGAGCAGCTCGCCCGAGCGCCGTCGGGCGGACGCCCACGACCACCCCCGCAGCCTGGCCAGGAGGACCAGGTTCTCCTCGGCCGTGAGGTCCTCGTCCATGCTGGCGAACTGGGCGGTCAGGCTGATCCGCCGGCGTACGGCGGGGCCGTCCGCGACGACGTCGTGCCCGAGCACCCGGACCGTGCCGCTGTCCGGCCGCAGCAGCGTCGCCAGCACCCGGATCAGGGTGGTCTTGCCGGCTCCGTTGGGTCCGAGGACGGCGTACACGCCGCCACGCGGGATCGTCAGGTTCACGCGGTCGAGAGCGCGGCTGTCGCCGAAGGAGTGGCTCAGACCCGAGACCTCGACGGCCGGGACGGCGTCTGGTGTCGTTGCAAGGCTCACGCCTCCAGGTTAGGTATCTTTGTCCATATGGACAAGGCATTTGGACAGGCCGATCGGCCAACCGCGCCGGCGGGAAGGCGGAGCAGCTCCAGCGAGGCCACCCGACAGCGCCTGCTCACCGCGGCCGCCGAGCTGATCGCGGAGGTCGGCTGGGGGCGGGTCACGACCCGCGCGGTCGCCGATCGGGCCGGCCTTCCCCACGGGGCCGTGAGCTACCACTTCCGGGGCAAGCAGGAACTCCTCGGAGAGGCGGCCATGGGTGCCTTCGCCGACGCCATCCCTGCCGGCGACTTCGCGTCGATGTCGACGCTGGCCGACTTCATGGGCCTCGTGCGGACCGAGATAGGGACGCACGAGGCGATCGATCCGGTGCTGTCGCGGCTGATGCTGGAGACCCTGCGAGAGGCCGAGCGCGACCCCTGGCTCCGCGATCGGATGGGCGAGATGCTCCAGGCGTACCGGAGGCTCATGGTGGACCTGGTTCGCCGCGAGCAGGACCGGGGCCGCGTCTCCCACGACGTGTCTGCCGAGGGCCTGGCCATTCTCCTGGGCGCTGCCGGTGACGGCCTGTTGATGCATGCGCTGCTCGACCCGGAGCTCGACGTGGCGGCTGCCCTCGATGCTCTCGAGACCTTGGTCGTCCGGTCTGCGTAGCATCGCGTCATGGCAGGTGCCACCCCTGAGCCAGGACTCGACACCGAGTCCGCCGGCTGGGTCCGGCGTCTGCAGGCCCGGGGGAACGACCGCGAGTCCGCGGTGCGCGACCTGCACGACCTCTTGCAGCGGGGTGCCCGGCGAGAGGTACGTCGCAGGTGCGCCGGCACCGGGGTCTCGGGACGTGAGCTCGTCGACCTCGCCACACAGGCCGCCGACGACGCGACGTACGCCGTGCTGGCGAAGGTCGCCCAGTTCCGCGGGGAGAGCCGCTTCACCACCTGGGCCTATCGGTTCGTCGTCCTGGAGGTGTCGCGCAAGGTCGGACGCCATTTCTGGCGGCAACCTCGGGCCGAGCTGACCGAGGAGGACTGGAACCGGTTGCCCGACGCGCTCGGTGCACCACCGGACCACGTGGCGGAGGTGCGCGAGCTCAGTCGCGCCGTACGCCGCGCGGTCGACGACCTCACCGACCACCAGCGGCGCATCTTCGAAGGAGCTGTGCTCCAGGGGATATCGCTGGACGCGCTGGCCGTGCGCTACGACACGACCCGGAATGCGTTGTACAAGACCCTGTACGACGCCCGTCGTAAGATCCGGGCCTCTCTGGTTGCCGAGGGCTATCTGGGGGACGAACCGAGCAAGGAGGTGCGAGCCCATGAGTGACTGGTCCGAGCTCGACGCCTTCCTCGAGACCGACCCCGCCGACGTCGGATGCGACGAGGCGATGCGCATCCTCCACGTCTACGTCGAGCTCGTCGTGAGCGGCGAGGACGCCGCCGCGCGCTACCCCGGCGTCGCGTCGCACCTCCGCCAGTGCGGGCCCTGCGGGGAGGACTTCGAAGGGCTGCTGGCCCTGGTGACCGACCCGCCACCAGAGGGCGTGGGCAGGAGGCTCCGGAAGAAGTTGCGCGGCGGGCGGTAAGAACCTCCGGGCTGCGGGTGCGAACCCCTGGTGACAGGTCCACACCCACGGCAGGAGGTTCCATGCTCACCTCGGTACGACGCACCGGAGTCGCGAGCCTTGCGCTCACGGCCGCTCTCGGCACCGTCGGCGCGACCGGCATCGCCTCGCCCGCTTCGGCGGACGAGCACCACCGCGACCACCGCGGGCACGGCGGCAGCGCCGTCTTCGTCCAGACCGACGACCCGGCCGGCAACACGATCGTCGCCTATGACCGCGCCCCTGACGGCACGCTCACGCCGGCGGGACAATACGCCACGGGCGGGCTCGGTGGAGTCCTCGACGGCTCGGTCGTCGACCACCTCGCCTCGCAGGGCTCGCTCGCGCTCGACCGCGAGCACGACACGCTGTACGCCGTCAATGCCGGCAGCGACACCGTCACCGTCTTCGGAGTCGCCGGCGACCGGCTCTCGCGCCGTGCCGTCGTTCCCTCGGGCGGCTCGTTCCCGGTGAGCATCGCCGTCCACGGCGACCTGGTGTACGTGCTCAACGCCCGCGACGGCGGCACCGTCCAAGGCTTCCGGAGTCTCCACGGTGGGCTGGTCCCGATCGCGGGGTCGACGCGCGCTCTCGGGCTCGACGCCACCGCGACGCCCGAGTTCGTGAACACCCCCGGACAGGTCGCCTTCTCGCCCGACGGCTCCCGGCTGCTGGTGACCACGAAGTCCAACGGCAACGACGTCGACGTGTTCACGGTCGGGCGTTCCGGTGCCCTGAGCGGCTCGCCGACAGTGAACAGCCTCCCCGGTGCGGTGCCGTTCGCGGTGAGCTGGGACCGGTTCGGCCGACTCGTGCTGGCCGAGGCCGGCCCGAACGCGGTGGCGACGTTCCGGATCGATCACGACGGTGTCCTGCACGCCATCGCGACAGCAGCGACCGGCCAGGCAGCGACCTGCTGGGTCGTGCGCAGCGGTGACCGGCTCTTCGCCTCCAACGCCGGGAGCGCCACCCTGTCGGCGTACCGCGTCGGACTCCGCGGCGACCTGACCTCGCTGGGCACTACGGGCACCGACGCCGGCACCGTGGACGCCACGGTCACGCCCGATGGCAGGTACCTCTTCGTCCAGGCGGGCGCGGCGGGACAGGTCGACGGTTTCCGCATCGGCTGGGACGGCTCACTGACGTCGCTCGGGTCCGTGACCGTGCCCGGCGCGGTCGGCGGAGAGGGCATTGCTGCCGACTGACGAGCGAGCACCGGACCTGGCAACCTCGGCCTTGAGGTCCTGCGACAGGTAGTGCGTTAGACTATGCGTTAGTGATAGCATTACCGAGTTCAAGAGGAGGCGCGTGATGACCGACGCCGTGCTGCATCCCACCAGTCGCGTGGACGATGCGTGGGAGGCCGCCTACAAGGACTCGCTCGTGCTCCCCGCCTGGGAGCAGACGCGCTACCTGCTCGACGCCATCGGCGCCCGGTTCACCATGGCCGCCCTCGGCCTGCAGGACGCGCGGACCGTCCGGCGGTGGCGTGACGATCGGGTCGCCCCACGTGAGCACGACGTCGCCGGACGGCTCGTCATCCTCTATCGCGTCACCCGCTCGATCGCGGACGTCTACACACCGGCGGTCGCCACCGCCTTCCTGCGCTCGGCCAACCCGCAGCTGGAGGACACCTCTCCGCTGATGCTGCTCCGCGACGGAGACCCGGACGACGTGCAGAAGGCGGTGCTGGCCGCCGCCCGCGCCTTCCTCGAAGGATGAGCGTTCCCGGCCGACCGCCGCGGGAGACCCTGCAGCTGCCGACCGGGGGCGTGGTCCGCGTGCATCCGGAGCCCGCGGCACTCCCCCGGCTGCGTCGCGAGGGACCCGGCCGCAACCGCTTCGACGACCCACTCGCCGCGTTCGTCGTGCGGTATGGCGGAGACACCCTGTACGGCTGCCTCGTCGAGACCCTCGCACGATTCCGCCCCCATCCCGACACGGAAGTGCTGCTTCAGGCTGTGGAGGGAGTCGATGACGCAGACCCGGGTGAGCCGCTGTACGCCGAGCCGCCTCGTGGCCTCGCCGACTGGCTCGTCGTACAACGGGTTGGGCACGTGCAGATCACGTCTCCCAACCCGCTCCTCGTCGACATCGAGCAGCCGGATCTCCTGGACCGGCTCGACAAGCACCCGCAGGTGCGTGCCGCACTCGAGGCGTCCGGGCTCGGGACCCCGCTGGACCCGGTGCGGTTGGACGCCGGCATCATCCGTCTGGGCGGACCGGTGGGTCGGCCGATCACCCAGGCGGCGTCCCGCGCCGTGTACGACTGGGTCCCGGGTGTTGACGGCATCGGGTACTGGTCGCGGATCGACCCCCGCGAACGCTGCTGGGCGATCTATGACCACGTCCCGGTGAGCATCACCGTCACACCGCTGGCCCCGGCGAACCCGCAGCACCGCGACGCCGTACAGTCCGTCGCACGCCGGTTCGAGATCATCCTCCCCGCGCCGTGGGAGTAGACGGGTTCTGATGCGACGAGCCGTGGTAGCGCTGGTGGTCTGCGGGATGCTGTGCCTGATGGGCTGTTCCACGTCACACCAGAAGCCCCGGGCCCAGGCATCATCACCGAGCCCGCCGGGTGCGTCAGGGCCGAGCCCGCCGTCCGCTTCGACGACGCGACCGACGCATCGGCCGGTCTCACCCCACCAGACGTCTCACTCACCGGCACCGTCGCGAACTCCGTCCTCGAAGACCAGGTCTCCCAGCCGGGGCCTGCCGACGAAGGTGCTCGTCGTGATCGAGGAGAACCACTCCTTCGACGAGATGCGCACCGGGATGCCGTTCCTCGCGAGCGTGTCGGAGCGGTACGGGTACGCCACCGACTGGCGGGCGATCACGCACCCGAGTGAGCCCAACTACCTGGCCATCGTGGGCGGATCCACGTTCGGCGTCACCGACGACAACCCGCCGGCGGTCAACGCCGCGAAGGTCGGCGCTGCTCCGTCCGTCTTCTCCCAGGCTCTGAAGGCGGGCAAGACGGCAGCCACGTACGTCGACTCGATGGCGACGCCGTGCGACCTCACCGACTCCTACCCGTACGCCGTGAAACACAACCCGTGGGCCTTCTTCGCCTCGGAACGAGCGGCCTGCGACGCCTACGACCGCGACGCGAGCGCGTTCGCGGACGCCGCCCGTCACAACCGGCTGCCGAACGTGGGCTTCCTCATCCCCGACCTGCTGCACGACGCGCATGACGGCTCCCTCGCCGCGGCCGACGCGTGGTTACGCACCGAGCTGACGCCGGTGTTGGCCAGCAAGGACTTCACATCAGGGAACCTCGTCGTCCTGGTGACCGCTGACGAGGACGACGGCTCCTCCGGCAACCGGGTTCTCACCTCGGTGCTGACACCCCGGCTGAGCCACAAGGTCGTCGACACCCCGCTCACGCACTACTCCCTGACGCGCTTCATCGCTGAGGTGCTCGACGTGACGCCCCTGGGTCAGGGTGCCGGCGCTCCGGACCTGCGTACGGCGTTCGGACTCTAGCCAGGCTCTGGCGCAGCCGGAGTCGCCTGTCGGTCCGGCCGAGAGCTCAGGCGCCGATGGAGAAGCCACAGGCCCAGGACGAAGCCTCCGACGGGGATCTGTACGGCGACGATGAACGCTCGGTAGAGAACGGCTGCGGCCGCGACGCCGGCGGGTGCTCCGCCCATGGCGATCAAGACGCCGACCAGTCCCAGGTCGGCCACGCCGATCCCGCCGGGTGTGATCGGCATCAGGGTGATCGTGCGCTCGACGGCGAAGCCGGCCAGCACCTCGGGCCAGGTGTTACCGGCACCGGCCAGATGGAGGCAAAGACCGAGAAGCAGGTACTGGAGCGCGACGTAGCCGCCGATGCCCGCCGCCATCCGGGGCCAGCCCGTGGCGATCAGCCGGAGGCACTCGCGTCGGATGTCGAGAATCGTGTCGACGAGGTGGGGACTGCATTCTCGGTGCATCCGGCGCATACACACCCGGGCCGTCCGGTCGACGGCGTGGCCGAAAGCGAGAGCCCCCCGTGAGCTCGAAAGGACGGTGGCGGTGACGGCCGCGAGGCCGACGAAGCAGATCGCCGAGGCGACAGCAGCCGCCCTCAGCGGTAGCCCGACGGCCTCGTCCGCCAGACCGAGCGCGAGGACAGCGGTGGCCGGCAGCAGGAGCTTGGCGGCGAAGGACCACAGGTTGATCAGCAACACGTATCCGCTGAAGGTGCGGGCGTCGATCCCCCACGCCTTCATCATTCGTCGGTTGAGCTCGAGGCCGACCGCGCCGCCGAGCGGCACGACGTTGGCCACGGCGCTGCCTGTGACGTTCAGAGTGATGGCGCGTGACCGGGTGAGGCCGGGTCCGGCTGCTGTGAGGAGGAACGAGTGGACGTACAGGCTGAGGAACCACACCGCGACCAGAGCCACGGCGGCCGTCCACTGAAGCGACTGCAAGGCCGGCAGCACCACGTGCCAGGAGACGTCGACGGCCCGTGGGAGGCCCAGGCCCAGAAGGGTCAGCGCCAGGGCCCACGAGACGATGAACCGGAGCCAGGTGCGTCCGCGAGGCCTCGCACGATCGTTACCTGTGGCCTGGCGCGGAGGTTCGGCGTAGGTGGCTGTGGCCTCGGTGGCCGTGTCGAGCGTCATCGACGCGCGACTGCCGGTCGCCGACCCACCCTGCCGATGGCCGGGTGCGTGCGAGACCGGCCTTCGCGCAGCTCGTCACCGCCGGTAGGAACGACGACCGCGCATCGCATAGGTCGACGATAGAACGTCGGACATGAAACGCACCTGAAAACTCGGCGAACCGTGAGTTCTGTCGGGGGTGCCGACCAGAAGGGAGCCCTCGAGAGAGGTCCAGCACGGTCACCGATCCCCACACTTCACCTGGGAGGACGCCCGAGCCATCGCTCGGGTCGCCCACACAGGGCAGACGGACAGGCTCAAGGTCGACCACATGGAGCATGTCGAGGCCGTTGCGGCCGGCCTCGCGGACTTCGACCTCGGTCTCGACCAGCGTCGATCCTCGGGCGAGTCGCGCCCCCACCCTGCTTCGAGGACTGCCGGAGGCCGACAGCCGTTGACCGCCTCGGCGGATCCGCGCGACTGACATAGCGGCGTCCGCTGGCACGGGGGACCAGCGGGCGCCGCGCTTC